>NZ_DATNPA010000122.1:0-6941 GCF_036703385.1 Allocoleopsis sp.
TCCTGAGCAGCAGCTTGGGTATCCAGGGTCGAGGATTGAAGCCCAGACGCATCTCACCCGATACCCTTTGAAAAACCAGCAATTCGAGCGATTGGTTAAGGCGTACATTTTTGCGATCGATAATCACCGGTTCAGGGGTCGAGCCGTTATCATCCCAGCTTGGATCGTTAATGGTTGTCCGCTCAACAAATTGGATAAGCTGCCCAGCGTTGTACCAGGTTGGGGGGGCTTTCTTGTAAATGGCCCCAACCGCCAGCACATGAGAATCGAATGTGATGGGGAGGTCAAACGGGTCAATTAGACGGTTGTACTGGGATTTAAACCTCACTCGGTCGGCTGGCGCTTCCTCGACGGTTGAGTAAGCAAGTTCCCAACGAGCAGGGCCGGTGATATCAAGGATGAGCGTCATAGATAGACCAATCCACTTTCCCAGCCGTCTTCCGTCGCGGCGGCGTCGATTTCATGCTCTTGGAGAAGGCATAAGAAATCATCCCAATTGATTTTTCCTTGCATAAAAGCCCGAATTGCAAATGAGCGCTCAATCATTCGGGCCATTTCTATTTCTAATTCTTCATCGGATTGCCCTGGATACCAGATAGCAGGAGTAGCAAGTGAGCGCTCAAAAATTAAATCAGCCTTCATACTCCTTAATCAATGTCTAAAGTCGTTGGTTCGTACTCCAGGGTGTACCAAATTCGCCCGTACTCTCCCATGACATTTTTCTTAGAAGTAGCGACAGTTTGAGCCGCTGTAATCACCGCTTGAGGGGTAAGTGTACCCGTCCGAATACTAATTGGAGCGGTGTAACTCGCCTGAGCTTCGCCTTGAGCGTTCGCCGTGTATTTCACATAGCGAGTGTTGTACTTTGTCCGGACTGCTGTAGGTGTGCCACCAACCACAGCATGAATTTTTGAGGGGTTGAATTTTGGCACTTCAACGTAATCATTAACCGCCGTGTAGTCCAATCCTAATTTATTGTTGCCATCTGCTAGTACGGCCCCAGCGGCAACTCCTTCAAACCAGCGCGTTGAAGCTTCACTCGCAAGGATGGAGATGACGGCATGGTCAGTCGTGGCGGTTCCTCCCGCCGCCGTAGCAATAGTTTTGTACAGCGAACGATACCCTACTCTAAACCTTGGTCGCTTATCAACCGTTGCCTTAAAAGTATCGGTATTTTTGTGCTTATCAGTCAGATATTGTTCACGAGCTTTTGCTTGAGCAGCTCTGCGTTCCAACTGCCATGAAGGAGTACGTCTTCCCATAAATAACTATTAAGTGATCGACAACATCTATCCCAGGTATAGCATGGCTTTTATCTGTGATTTTCTCTCGGAGAACCTATAGTTATCCGATTAAAATCTGCCAATTTTTGCTATCCGACCAAAGCATGGGTTTTAACTCCGGTTAGGTCAAACAAGGTTATATCGTTGGGTAATCCGTGTATAGCCACACTGGCGTAACGGAATCGAACATGAACTCTTGGGCGACGACGAGGCTTTTTATGAGTTCTCCCTAGTATCTTTACTGTCCCAGGATTAGCTGGGAATCGTTCACCAGGTCTTTCGTTGGTAACACTATTGAAGAACTCCCACTGAGGGGTATGTTCTTGTATTTCCAATACCCGCTCTATCAGTTCTTTGGCTTCAGTTTCCGAATAAGCCAAGATTCGGAATTCATAGCCTCGTTGCTTATCAAAATAAGTGTATTTGTAATAACCTTTGTGCCAATCGTAGCCACCGCTACGCCCAAAAATATTCCCAATACGTTGACCATAGCGTTTCAACTCGGACATTGTTAGAGATTCTGATGTCTCGTGCATCAACCTAAAACTTATTTCTCCCTCAGCGGGATGTTCGTTTGCCTCTAATTCACTGGTTCTCTGGCAAAAATATAGTTTAATCTGTGGCCTGTAGGTTACATAAGAATCAAATGTGATCTTAGGAATTCCATAAACTGGCGGCTGTAAATCAGCCGCTTTTCGGTACACGAAATAATAGAGAAATAGCCTCATTAAATCCATCGTGGATGTGTCATCATCCTTATGGGTGAATGCGTGTCGTAAAGCGCCACGAGGGATTGATACATCAGGATTCCAATCCTCGCCGCCCAAGTCTTGGAAGTCCTCACGCACGATTCGATTCTGCCATTTCCTCATCAAATCTTGGAGGAATTCAAATTCGTTAAAGTCATCAGGTAGAGCCATAGTTTATAGTTGCAATGCCTTACTGTTCTCTTTACTATCTGCTTCTTTTTTATCTGCCGGATTAGTAAAAGCCTTTACTGAATCATCAAACTCTTTTCGCTGCTCACCAAGTTGTTTAACTTGGTCTTGAATACTAACAAGGCTAATGGCAACCATCTCGACGGAAGAAACAGCATCTTGAATCTTCATTGCTCCTTCCGTCACATCATCCATCATTTTATGGTATCTGTTACGGGCTGTCGCTTTCTCAACTAGATTCCCATAAGCGTGTTCAAAGACTACCCCAGCCCTCCTTAGAGCATTGCCAATCTTTCCTGTGTTGTTGATAGCAATATCAAGTAGGCTTCGAGTTGAGTCAAATATACTTTGAACCGACCAAAGGATATTGCTAGCCGCCTGATAAATTCTACTGGCTTTCTCCCAGCCAATTCTGATTCCATCAACAGTCTGTACACCGAAGACTTTTTTAAAGAAATCCTCGGTAAATTTGCCAACAATTCCCTTAACATCAACCGGGGAATCATCAGCCTTCCTCAATCCTAAAAGCTCGTCTAATCCAGTGGCGTCGAGTACGGCTGACATCGCACTAAATAAGGTATCAGCTAGCGAGTTTGAAAGGAAGTAAGCATTGTGCAAGATTCCAATAAAACTTAGCAGATTAAGGATTCTATCAATCTGTAGAAAGTCCCAAGTTTTGCCAATCAAATCATGGGCCTTAGAGAGCAAGCCGCTAATTCCTCCTTTAACTTGCGGCCCTAATTTGGCGTCGATTACTTTAAGTAACCCAAAATCAGCGGCATTCAATCCCGTATTAATTTTGTCTAAGAGGCTGTTACCTTGCCCAATTTGGTTGCCCAATCCATCAAACTGCTTACGCATACATCCACCCGGCTGGGTAGTTCGGCAAGTTCCCTCTGCCACCCCAGCCTTGAAAGCTTCAGTATTGGGCAGTTGACCCACACTCTGGGAAATATTCTTGTTAAGCCCATTAACGGCTACAGTAAACAGGGCGATTGGGACAACCTTTTGATTGATATCACCCAACGCTTGCTTGATAGCCGCAACATCTTGAGCATCCACGTCCTTACCGTCCTTCCCATCTATTCCATTTCTGCCCGGTTTGCCGTCTCGCCCCGGTGCTCCATCCTTACCCGGTGCACCTGCTATCCCCGGCTTGCCATCCTTACCCGGTACTCCATCCTTGCCGGGAATACCGGGGATTCCTTGAGGGCCAGCTAATCCTCTAGCCCCAGGAGCGCCCATTGCTCCGGTTGCCCCGGTTGCCCCGACCGGACCACGCTCACCCGCTGGCCCTCGTTCACCCTTTTCTCCTTTTGGCCCTCGCTCACCCGCTGGCCCTCGCTCACCCTTTGGCCCCGGTTGAGCTTTTTGCTGTAGCGCTTGGTTGGCTGTGGTCAATGCTTTTGAAGCATTGCTGTTAGATTGGGCCGCTACATCATTTAAGTGCCTAAGCCTTGGCTCCAAATTGCTTAGGCCAATTAGGGCTTTACTCGCGTTTGACCGGGCTTCAGCGGTTACATCATTCAAGCCAACTAATTTTGATAGAGCTTTACTTGCGTTTGACCGAGCTTCAGCCACCAAGTCATTAAGGCTTTTCAACTTGGGTTGAATTGCCGTACTGATTGCAGTTAAAGCCTTGTTGGCATTAGACCGGGCTTCAGTCGCTACATCATTAAGGTTCTTGACCTTAGGTTCGAGAGCCGTGACTCTTGACAATCCTTTATTGGCATTAGACCGGGCTTCAGCCGCTACATCATTAAGGTTCTTGACCTTAGGTTCGAGAGCCGTGACTTTTGACAATCCTTTATTGGCATTAGACCGGGCCTCTGCGGCGATATCATTTAGGCTCTTAAGCTTCTGACCAAAATTATCTAATCCCTTCAATGCTTTAGAGGAATTTGACCGGGCTTCAGCCGCAATATCATTTAAATTCTTAGTTTTTGTTTGATTGGTTTTAACTTGAGCATCTAGTTCTCTAATGCGTTGAATGACTTTCTCATTTAAATCAGCCTGTTTTGAGGGAGGAACATAATCTTTGAAACCTTTTCCTCCCATCAATCGCTCTAGGTTGGAAACAATGTCAACAACGCCATCCCAAGCTTTTTTGCCTTGGATGACGACATCAACGACAAATAAAATTTTAGCCACCTTTGTTATCAGCGGCATTAGCTTACCCAAAAAGCCGCTGTTTTTAACAACCTGTGGCTCAATTTTATTAATTTTCCTACTGTTGTTGAGAACCTGATTTTTAACCGCTCTAAATTCGGCTTCTAAACTCACGTTTTTCGGCTGATTGGACAAGCCTTTTCTAAGCAAAATTGCAGATAATTCATCCTCGAACTTGCCAGTTTTTATCATGCCAAAAACAGCGGCAGAAACCAAACCGCCTATCTCGGCCTTGCGGACAAAAGCCTCATTAGATTGGGATTTTGGACTTGTATCTGGTTTTTGGTTTTGCGTTTGGAGCATCCGCTTAATTTGCTCCAATTCACGCCTTAGGTCTTGGCAGCAATCAGCCATTTCGATGCCTCAATATAGATTTGATGATGTTGATTGGTTCTTTCAATTCATCAGACTTAATGCAGCAGAATCCTTGAGCATTATTCAATTTACACATCCCCGGAGGGCATTCTTCTTTAGAGCAAGAAACCTCATAATCTAAGGGGGGTTCACCTGTCTTAGACCAAATGAGTTTGGTTTGATAAAAAACTTTGAGCTTGACTTGGGCTTTAGTATCTGGCGGTGGAGGAGATGAAGGAGGAGGGGGAGGTGAGGAGGGAGGTGAATCTGAACAGGTTAATGGGTCACCTCCATTAGGAAAACAATCATCAGCAAGTTGCCATCCGCTAAAATCAACTCCTGAATCAGCATAATAATCTGGGGGAGAAGGCCGAGTAATTCCTCTAGAAAATTGGTAATAAGTAGTAGCAGTAACTTGCCATTTCAACCCATTCTCCTCGTCATACTCAACCGCGACTTCTGTAATCTGCCAGCCATCGGCTGAAAATGTTTGTCGCTGTCCTAATTGACCTTCAGAAAAATAGAAAGACCCGGTAGCCGTAAGATGACAAACCTTGCCCTCTGGAGGACAAGGAATAGAAGGAGTTTGACCATCTCCAGTATTGGCGTCAGTCCCGCCGCCGTCGTCATCCCCAGTTGAATCGATCTGGATGTCGATGGGGGCCATTCGCTCAAAGGTCACCTTGGCGTAATTGGGCTGACCTTTGAATTTGTAGTAAATAGTAGGGCTGTCGCCAAGTTGACAGTAACTCATCAGTAATCATCCGCGTCAACCACCTCAGCGGGGACGGGCTTGTGAAGCGTGATGGTGAATGAATGCTGAGATTCGTTCTTCCCCCCAGAACCGGGATAGACAGTCTGACCCCCATAGGCGAGCGTCACCCGTTGGTCATCGTTGTTCGTTCGATTGGCATCCGTCAGCTTGTTGGCAGCTGCCAGAATGATTGCCACGAGCAGCTGCTCACCGTTGTTGTCCGGTTTGGCGGTCAAAGTGGGGAGGTCAGATTTTGCGATCGTGAAATTTGCCGCCGTCTGACTGGCTCCAGGGCCGAATATATCGGTGATAGAAAGGACTGTCATATTGGATAGTACAAGAGTATTTCATCATCTTAATATGCACTTTTGTTACTACCCAAACTTGTGAGTATAATAAAGGAGTCATTAGAGAATCTGATGCTTGATTCTCAACTGGTGGTAGTACATTCTCAATAAACAAATAGTCTCTGCTTTATTGAGAATGGACGGGGCAAATAATCTTATACAGAACTCTTACGAGAAGACAGAAGCCAATCCCATAGTGGATTGACTTCCTTATGAAGCGTACGACATAATATATGTATTGCTGGGTGGGGTGCTCGGGTAGGGCCAGAATTGATAATCTGAGTTTATGCGTTGGTCAAAAGCTTATGGTGTTGGTTCGTTTAGAAACCTCTGATGGGCGGTTCGTAGCGAATGTGGAAGTTTTGCCTTTTCTGTCGGCTCCTGATGTGGTTCTCTGGGGGGAACGGCATTTCAAATTGCATCAGGAGAATCCTGCTACTTATCGGGAATGCTTTGTGGCGGTGAGCCTAACTACCGGGGAGAAGGCGTTAGAGCTTAGTCGTTAACAATGGAGAGCCAGTACTGCGTTAAAGCGCTTGAAGGGTACGTGAGCAGCTACATTTACCACACTCCTTTCTATACAAGTACCCCTGGATGTGCAGCAAAATTCAAGCTTCATTCAGCCGAAGAAATAGCCAAGGAGATTGATGGGGAGGTTTGGGCCAGACCTCCCGCTGGAGTGTGGATGCCCTATTCATGCTTGCACGATAGTTTCAAAGGGGGCTGAATCGAAAGGCGCATCTTTGAGCTTTATTTTTACCAAAGCTCGCCTTCACCAAAATAAACATAATCATCGTCTTCATCGTCTTCATCTTCTCTAAACTCTCTAAACTCCTCTTCTTCCCAATACTCCTCATCTTCCCGTTTAGGCCCGAACCCTTCATCATCCATCAATCCAAACAAAACAGCGGGGGAAGAAGTACTAGCCCCATTAAACCAATCTGTTTTTAGTGGCAAGCCGGAGTTGATGATGTAGCGCTTGGCTTCTTCCAGCGACGTTTCTTCCCTCCACATTTCAAAAAGTTGTTGGGCCAAACGGTCAACCTGGTCTTGGGTCAAGAAAGCCGAATCGACTACATAGCAGGGGGGACTCCCT
>NZ_DATNPA010000123.1:0-4402 GCF_036703385.1 Allocoleopsis sp.
TACGTGAGTTAGTCGGGCGTATTGGCAGGGGAGCTTTTTCTCTGTCGTCCCCTACCAGAAATCAGCACTGTTACTCTTTCCAAGTCGTTGAAAACGCTCTTGTGTCGGGTGGCAAGAACATTGCTGCCAGTTCGTTTAGAAGCAACAAGTTGGGCAAATCTAACAGCAGTCCGATAAGCCCCAGCTGGATATCGCTTGAGGCTATGGCGATAATTTCAGCGAAATCCTTCCATTCACAAATCCCAACTTGGTTTACCACTTGGGGAAGGCTCTCTTTAAGTGGGAGTTCCAAAGTAGCTCTCAGGAAGTTCATATCTTCCCAATTGCAATTTATTAGCCTCCCTTTTAAGTTCTCTAATAGAGGTGCTAATAATTTTTTGAAGGGCTTCCATCCACCGATTGAACTGAACAGTTGGCTAACTCGCCCTTGGGTAATACCAAGGGTTCGTGCAATTTCAGCTTGGGAGATTTTCTGGATGTCTTGCCCAGCTTCAAGCGCTTTGGATAGCAGCTTGAGAACTTCCCATCTACCAATCTGAGTCGGCGTACCTGCTAGTGGAGTGATTTCAAAAGCATCTAGGGTTGTTACTTTAATTGAATGTTCCTCAAGGAAACTCAAGTCATAATCGGCGCAGAAGTAATATTTGAGCTGTTTGTTGGGTCGCAGGTGTACTCGCAGCCTGCCCACGGTCTGAATAATCTCACTTTGTACAGACCAATCGACAAACTCCTGAAATTCAGGCTCATCTTTACCCGCAGATTTACCAGTCAGTACCGTGTAAAGTAATTCAAGAGAGCCGATATTTTGGTAGGGAATACCAAAGCTAGCGAGTGCCGGAGCATCAGTCGCGTAGTTAGCTCCTCGCGTGTCTCGGAATTTTGCCAGGTACCGAGCTTTGCCTCGATCGTGCAGGGGTTCATCTTCTGGGAGCTTATCTTTCCAATCTTCAATAACGATATCGGGTATCCATTCCCTAAACTGGCTCCGGAGGGTTTCAATCCTGCGATCGCACAAGGCAGAACGTTCCTTCCCCGCTAGCCCCAGTCCGTTAACCTGGATGACTTGGAGGTTGTTGTAACTAGGAACAACTTGCTCGACGTGCAAAATCTCAGCTTCTGGTACGTCAAGCCACAATCCCAGATATTGGCGGTTAGCAGTGCTATCGAGGTAAATGTTCCACTTCGATGAGGTGGCGATATCGCTGTGTCTGTTATTGCGGGTAGCAACGATTAGTTTGCCACGTTCCAGTTGCAACGCACCGCGTACTGTACCACTCAACACCTCTAGAAACAGCACCAACCAGTTGAGTGGCACATTAAAGGCTTTAGAGGTCATTTCCTGATAAGATTGCTGTCTCAGGATTTGGTTAGCCCTAAAAGCGATCGCTTTCCACTTTGAGGGGACATTCTTTACCGAAACGCCATCAGGTTCCTGTAAGAAGCTTAAATCGGGTTCAAGGACAGCGGCAGCTTTTTGAATAAGAGGTGGTAAGGGTGAATCAGTCATAGTGCAGGCTAATGGGCACGACTGTCCTTGAAACGGTTCAGTGAAAGCATCTTCTTGGATACTGGGGGAGACTAAGGCATCCCAAAAGAGTTGCCGCACTTTTCCATCTTTGTAGCCGTAGCGAGGTAGTTTCTTTTTGCCGCTGAGAGAGTCAATCAGCAGTTGAAATATGGGAGTTAGAGCTGTGTTGATTTCAGGCGCTTTTAAAGCCAATTGGGCAAGAGCCTGTTCGACATCTTTGAGTTTGACTTCAACTAACTTAAGGGGTTTGATAATACGCAGGGCTTCATCAAAAATCAAGCCAGTTTTACCCCACTCGAAGTCCGAGCCAGGTGTACTATCCAAGTGAGCTAGTATGTTGGGGGATTGAAAGGTAAGGAAGCGCTTTCGCCGATGCCCAAAGCCAGCGCCAACACTGCTGCGGCAAGCTCCAGACAAGTGGCAGCCTGCACAAACGGGATTATCAGTACCTTCAATAAAAGGTAGGTTCTTAGCGTACAATTCCAAAAATAGCTCCGCTCGGTGGCAGTTGCCGATAGTGTCAGGTGTTTCGCCAGCTTTCGGTCGCCTGAGATAGGTTTTTCCGGTTGGATCGCTATCCTGTTTGAGTCCGTTATGACGGGGTTCGAGATAGGTGAAGTTTTCTCGCACTGAAGGTGTGGTAACGTTGCGGGCAAGTTCTGCAAAGTACCAAAGTTGGTCAACTCCCAGGCTTTTGGCACTAAGCAAACCCGCCGTGTGGCTTTTACCCAATCCTGGTGCTGATGTATCGAGGATGTGCTGCCAACCTGCAATTACTGCTTCTTTCCACAGCAGCAAGCGATCGCCTTTTTTGTAGATGATTTTTGGCACAATACCATTGCATGACGAGCGAGAGGGAAGCTTCCCCGGCTTGTAGTGAATAATTGGTGGCAGCTCAACTGGTTTTTGAAGTGGCTTTAGTCCAAAACCTTTTTTGGGTCTGTGTTTGTTGAAAAGACGCTTCAGCCAACGGGTGAAACCATGACATACCTCGAACTCGTCTAAGCGCTGTTGTTGTGAATGTTCAAAAGATGAGCGCTCCAAGTATTCGCCAGCACTGATGAATCGAACTTCGTTACCTCTGTTTTGGGCTAACAGTTCGTCAAAGTCGGGTTGGGACTTGTCATGGAGTTGTCCCCAATCAGCTACGAGGGGATGGTAGCCCCACTCTTGCAGCCATGTTAGGGTTTGTTGATTGGCTTTGTTAATGAGCCGATTCGCGATCGCACCAGCGTCAGGCAGGATTTTGACTCGATTTGCCCCTAATTGCGTTAAATAATCTTGCAGCGTTTGCTGACCGTATCTAGCAGCAGAGGCAGTACCGATTACAACAATATGTTTCTTTCCTTCCCTCCACAGCCAGAAGGCAACCAGCAGGGATTTTAAACCACCCTCTACTAGGTGTACTTCCTGGATTTCTGAGGTTTCTGGGTGCTTCCAGACAAATAGTGGTAGCTCTCCATTGGGGAGCTGCGGACCACTGCCACTGTGACGTTTGCTGGATAACCAAATGTATTTACTCAAGCGATCGCGGTTATTGGTAGCGATTTGGTGTCCAGTAATTTTTCCATCGGGATCGCAGGCAGCGATGGAAAATCCATCAGCGCCAGTTAACCTGTGGGTGATGGGGTTGATTCCTGCTAGAAGAGGGTTGGCATTGAAGGTTTGATTACCCGGCTGCCAAGTTCTAATCCATCCCTGCTGATAGGCGAAGTCAATTTCGGCATCCGTTAATCCGCGATCGCGCAAAAGTTGTTGGTGTCGTTGCGAGAGATCGAGACGTTGGGCAATCTGGCGATATTGGGCGTTTCGGTCTTCAATACCGAGTCGGTGACGCTTTGCCTGTTTCCGCTGCTTTTCCCATTCACGGCGGCGGTTTTCATACTCGGTTTTGTCAAGGGAGCTACTAAGATGAGGAGGACTGGCAACCAAGGAAGCTCCCATGCCATTACCGAGCCATCCAATCAAACGGTAGTCAGGAGCTATATCTGATTTAGTACTAACCCGGAGACACCAAATCTTGCCATCATCAAAGATTTTGCAACCGCTGTCGTGACCGCAATGAGGGCAGGTATTCCGTTTGCTTGCGTAGGTATAGCCTTTGGACATTCAGACTACCCCCAACTTTGGCTATTGCCGTTGTTCTGAAGCAGCCAATCGTTTGAAAAGCATTCAGTTCTGAGATATCTGCTGACACCGAATAGCGGTAAGTCAGGTAAAGTGATGCGCCTTGTGCGATAGCTTGCTTGGCGTTCAACGGATTTAGAGTCTCTCAGTCGCGCTTTGGTTGGGGTGTGATGCTTGAATTGACTCACGGTTGCCCTGATAGGAGTAGAGTAGCGACCCTAATCCTCCCAGACTCCCGAGACTGGGATTTGTCAAGCGATCTTTAATCCTTGATCGGAGCTGTTCTAAGAAGCTGAACGCTTTATGGAGTAAGGATTCTTAGAACGGTTTATCGGGGGATGTGGAAGATTTTATCGGGGGATGTGGAAGGTTTTATCGGGGGATGTGGAGGGCTTTGTTCTAAAGCTGAAAGCTATATATAGCAAAGGTTTGATGCCAATTTTTAGGGGTAAAATTTTTTAGAACAAAATGCCTGTACTTAGAACAAAGAACGGGTTCGTTAGGCGATCGAGTCCACCCGATGTCGAGTAACGAGGTGTCGCGTCCTGTTGCCACCAGCTTCAGGTTGCATTAGTTCCTTTTCAAGAAGGGTTGAATACTAAGGTTTGTTGCAATTTCTTGGCAGGGTTACCTAGTCGAAGTCATTTTGACTACGATTCATTGATATCTAGAAGCTTTCGTATCTTGAGATCTAGCTCTTGGTTGACCGTGCGCTTGCCACCCTCGATCAGGGATACGAGCTTTTGG
>NZ_DATNPA010000124.1:0-2405 GCF_036703385.1 Allocoleopsis sp.
TCATTCCACTCGATCTGAGCAACCGAAGTAGCGGGACTTCAGTTCGCTGCTTGTCAGGTAAGGTTGGAGATGCGCTTTTTTGACCATGTCTCACGAAGCGATAGCGTTAGCGAAGCGAGGCGTTAGCCTAGCGCTGCTGCGTTCGCCCTTGGCGTCTCCCCTTGGGAGAAGCGCAGATCGCATTGAGGGAAATTATCCTTTCTGATAAAGGGGGTAGTCAACCCGGATTTGGTATGAGCAGTAAACGGAACCCCCTCCATCTTCCCTGATTAAGGCGGGAAGATAAGGAAAAACCTATATGCTGAGAAGTTAGGGGTGTTCAATACCCAGAGCGATCGCAGTCGCATATCCAGTCCATTGCCATCGTGATTGTATATATCATTTACAGTTCATTGCATCAACCGCGAACGATGTAGCTTGCTTCCCCGAAGGGGTACCATGAACAAACTTTACCGATAACATGACGATAGTACCGGACACGATATCAGTTGTTTTTGCCACTAACGACTAAGCACTGACCATTGACAAGCGCCGAGGGAGATTAGATTGTGCCGTACTTAATTCAAGATCCAGAGAATCCTGAGCAAAAAATTCATGAATTACAGTTTGGATTGAACAGTATTGGGCGTGAACTGGATAATACGATTATCTTGCTCCATAAAAGCCTTTCCCGTCACCATGCTCAGCTCATCATTAATGATGAGGGTGTCACTATGAAGGATTTGGGTAGCCTGAATAAGACTTTTGTTAATGAGAGAGAAATTGACCAATGCCGACTTAGAAGTGGAGACTTAGTTCGCTGTGGTAGTGTGCTTTTTAAATTTGTCCATACCATTGAAAAAGCTCAGGCACCAGCTCCTTTAAAGGATGAACCTGCTAACCTATCGATTATTAGAAAATTTTCTCCGGAACAGACGCGTGTAGAAATTCAGGACTTACTCCAGCAAGACAGCGTAAAACATCAACGTTCAGTCCTAAAGCTGCGGCAAGAAGATGCTAGTCAACGAGCCGTAGACAAGTTAAAGATTTTGTTGGAGGTAAGCAAACAACTTTCTTCTCCAGAGGACAATGAAAGACTGTTAGAAAAAATTCTGGATTTACTGTTCGAGATTATGAATGTAGATCGAGCTGTTATTTTGTTGGTAAATGAAGAGACAAAACAGCTGGAACAAAAAGCGGTTAAGTTTAAAGTGGGAGTACCAACGGATGAACAGTTTTATAGCACAAGCATTACCAATTTTGTTCACCAAAACGGAGATTCGGTCTTAATTTCAGATGCCCGCCAAGATCGCCGATTTAGTGAGTCGCTGTCCGTCTTAACACAAGCCATCCAGGCTTCAATGTGCGTGCCTCTGAAACCACGAGAGGCGGTGATTGGGGTACTCTACACGGATAATCTTTCAATGGCGGATATTTACTCTCAGGAAGATTTGGAGTTCCTAACCGCTCTTGCCAACCAAGCTGCGATCGCTATTGAAAATACAGAACTCAACACGAAGATGCAAGCGGAAGCGATCGTGCGCACAAAACTAGAGCGCTTCTTCCCTCAAGCCGTGAGTAAAAAGCTCAAGGAAGAAGGTAACTTGGAGATTGTGGATACTGAGGTAACCGCGCTGTTTGCAGACATTAGCGGCTTTACAGCCATGTCCTCCACGATGGCACCGCGCCAAATCATTGAGATGCTCAATGAATACTTTGAGGTAATGGTAGAGGACATTGTGTTTCAATACGAAGGCACTTTGGAAAAATATATTGGAGATGCTCTGCTGGCTGTTTGGGGCGCTCCCTACCGACAACCGGATGATGCACGGCGAGCGGTTCATGCGGCGATTGCCATGCAACGAGCTGTGTTGCGCCTGCGCGAGCAATGGCGACAGCGACACGGGATAGATATTCAAATCCACATCGGACTTAATACCGGCAAAGTCGCAGCGGGAAATATCGGCTCTCAGAATCTGATTCAATACGCCACAATTGGCGATACCACAAATGTCACAAGCCGAATCTGTAGCGCTGCGCAGGAGGGCGAGATTTTAATCGCCCAAACCACCCTTGACCAGCTCAATGACCCCAATCTAGCGGTTGAAAAAATGCCCCCCGTCTGGGTCAAGGGCAAAGACCATCCGCTTCAGCTCTATCGCGTCCAGTGGAATGTTTAGGGAGTCAGAGTATTCTACTTTTAGACCAATCAACTCCCCGATGAGCAATCCACTACCATAGGATTGTTAGAGTGAGTTCCTACCTTGCCCCATGTTCAGGGAAAGAGATTGTTCTGATCCCGAAGAAGCGATCGCTCTTGGTAAAAAGAGTTGGGGAGGCAAAGCCATAGAGGAAGACCCCAAAATGCTCTAGTTCACTACCTGTTAACTCGGATGAGCCTTTGCATTAATCCTAGCTGCTCAAAC
>NZ_DATNPA010000125.1:0-8931 GCF_036703385.1 Allocoleopsis sp.
CGAGAAGAGCCAGAGAATGGTAAAAATTATGCTCAGCCACATATAGCGTACCAATAACGGCATCCAAATAATCTATCGCTAGCTCAGCTTGAAGCTGCGCGATCGCATAATTTTTAAACAAATAGCAGAGGATTAACTTGAGCAGATAAAAGCAAAAAATAATCATCCTGTAATTTGCTTTCATCAACAGTGGAAACATCGTCTCTTCACTAAAAATTTTCCCTGTTAAAGTGCATGAATTATTAGCCCTATCAGCTAAATTCAAGGCAGCTTGCCGACCGACTTTCAGGTAAAAAATACCGAATTCCTGTTTCAGCGTCTCCAGTAACTCTTCATAAGACGCACTCTTTTGAGCCACAACATCCAGATTTTCTCCACTAAAAAGTAGGTACATCGTATATTCGGCACTGCCATAACCCATATATTCAGCATTACCTGTTTCTAACCCCGTTTGAATTGCCGTTAGGAAATTTTTCATCGCTTCTCGAAGGGGTTCTTTCCAGGGTTGAATATGACTGGCAAAGACTTTGTGGACTTGACACCTAATCGGATCGGAGGGAAATTGCTCTAACACGTTCAAAGACAATCGCCCAAATTCATACCCGGACTCAATATCATCTAATGCACCACATAGGAGCAAACCGTAGAGACAATACCCATAAGCTGAGGAGGCGGCGTTACCATACTGAACAGATAAACTAACCAGTGATAATATCACCGGAAACAACAATTCTGGTTTTTCAAAGTAAACTGGCGGAATGAGAGTCACTAAGATGCGTGTTGCCGCTAGTTTGACGGCATCATTCATCTTGGGTAAGGTTGCTAACTCAGCAATTTTGCTCGTTTCAAACCTCAATTGTGAGCGTAACTGTTCTGATACTTGATTAATGCCTTCTGAGTCTTTGGGTAGTGGAGTTCCTAACAGCGCCAGAATTTCCAATCCTGTATCGATGGCTGGCATAAAATCGCCTTGGCTGGTATAGAATTGGATTTTCTTTTCATAAATTTTTATTTGGTCAAGAACTGTCCTTGCCTCTTTAATGGCAATATCAATTAAAACTTTAGATTGTTGATAGTTTGTATTTAAGTATTCGACTTCCACCGCTTCAACATAAAGAGCCAGTGTTAAATCATACTGATGAGTCCAGCTATCTTCTGGCAGAATTCTGAGTCCCACCTTTAAATATTTTAAGGCAGGTTCGTAAGCCGTTGCTGCCTTTGCTTTCCGAGCGGCGATTAAATTTAATTGAGCTAGTCTTACTTTTTGGACTAGCTCGACGATTAATTCAACACCACTGTTCAGTTGGTTAACAATTTCAAAAATATTCTCTTCAATGTTTGTTGTCGGGATAGATTGAAGCAGTAAGCGACCAATTTTTAGATGAGTTTCTCGTTTTGAGGAAGAGGGAATCAGTGAATAAGCCGCTTGCTGCACGCGGTCATGTAAGAACTTGTAACTCACCCTGGTGATTTTAGATTTGAACTCTATTCCTTGATTAAAGGAACTCGGAAGGGAGGAATTTTGTAATTTGTTTTCATTTTTATGTTTCCCTTCCTCGTCAGTTCCCACGTCGTCTTCATCAAACACTAAGGGGATTTTATAAGCCTCACTCAAAGGTAAAATTAACCCAGATTGTAAAGCTGGATAGAGGGCAGTGGCTATTGTATGAGGAGACTGTTCATTGACGACTGATAATACATTAAGGGTAAATTTATCCCCGAGGCAAGCTGCTAATTTTAATACTGATACTGTAACTTCTGGTAATTTTTGTATTCTTCCGGCAACCAGTTTTACAACATCTTTATCAGCAATACCCCTTGACTTAATTTCCTGTAAATCCCAATTCCATACAGCCTTGTCAAAGTCAAATACTAAAAGATTTTCTTGGTATATTTCTTGGATAAACTGAGTCAAGAAAAAGGGATTGCCTTCCGTGATATTCCAGCTCAATTCTGCTAGAGATATAACTCCTTTTTTTGAGCTGATTCTAAGAGAATAGGTCAGATTTTCTTGCTCTGATTTTGCTTGTATAGAAGGGGGTTGGGAGATTAAATTTTCTTTTAATGTATCAGCAATTAATTGAGTTACATTGTCTAAACTTAAGGCTTGTAATACGATATTATTAACCGCTGTCCCAGCTTTCTGAATCTCCTCTATAGTCTGGATTAAAGGATGGCTGGGGCTCACTTCATTATCTCGATAGGCACCGATAAATAGTAGATATTTACTATCTGGGTCAGTGACCAACAGTTGCATTAATTTTAATGTAGCCGAGTCAGTCCATTGCAAAACGTCTAAAAAGATGACTAACGGAGCTTGAGTAATTTGAGTGAAGGCTTGAATAAATTCTTTAAATACTCGATTGAAGCGATTTTGAGATTCGGTTGGGCTCAGTTGAGGGACTTTTGGCTGTTTACCAATAACTAATTCCACTTCGGGAACCACATCGATAATAACTTGCCCATTTGACCCAACAGCTGTTAGGATTTGGCTACGCCATCCTTCCAGTTTTATAGCACTTTCCGTTAGTAATTGACGCATCAATGAACCAATAGCTTGAGTTAAGGATGCATAGGGAATATTCCGCTTGAATTGGTCAAATTTCCCTGAAATAAAATAACCCCGTTGGCGGGTGATGGGTTTGTTAATTTCATTGACAATTGCTGATTTCCCAATACCCGAGTATCCACTGACTAGCATCAGTTCCCTCGTTCCCTGACTGACGCGATCGAAGGCAGCTAAGAGTAAATTAACCTGAGTTTCCCTACCATACAACTTTTGAGGAATGAGTAACTGACTCAAGACATCTAAGCGCCCTGGACTAAAATCAGTAATCTTGCCTCTTGCTGTTAACTGGTCGAGACAAAGTTCTAAATCCGCTAACAATCCTCTCGCACTTTGATACCTATCTTCAGCATTTTTGGCCATCAACTTCATCACGATTTCTGAGATAGCTGGAGAAATTTCTGGATTTAATTGTTGGGGGGCTGTAGGAAGTTGGGCAATATGACTGTACACTAGCTCTAAGGGGTCTTGACTATGAAATGGCAATTGACCTGTGAGCATTTCATACAAAGTGACACCGAGGGAATAAAAATCTGTGCGATAGTCGAGGGTACGATTCATTCTCCCGGTTTGTTCGGGAGACATATAGGCGAGAGTGCCTTCAACTGAGTTAGGGTTAGTGAAACAGGGGTTTTCTTTAGACAGGCGCGAGGCGATTCCGAAATCGGTTAATTTAACAATTTCAGGTTGACTTTTGATGATGATATTGCTGGGTTTAATATCTTTGTGAATAATCTGGTTTTGATGCAAGTAATCTAACGCTTGGGTGATTTGGATGGCGATGCTCAAACAGGTCGTAATACTTAATTTTTGGGCTTGCAACTGTTGAGAGAGGGAGTTCCCCCCAAAGTCTTCTAAAAGCAATGCTAGACGATGGTTAAAGGTTTCAATACTCAGGAGTTTTACAATATTAGGATGGTCTAAGCCTTGCCGAATTTGATATTCATGCTTGAGGCGAGTAATAGCTTCGAGAGTAGGATAGTCAGACTTGAGAACTTTGAGGATTGCTGACTGTTGATGGGAGGGTATCTGTCCTCGATAGATGATTGTTGCGACACCTGTGTGCAAAGTAGAGTTGATTTGGTATTGCAAGAGGGTCTTCATCTCTGGGGTGCTTCTAGAAGTGAAAGGTATATCTTAATGCTGATGAATATTTTCACGGGGAATTCCTCAATGGGAAGTCTTCCCGTATACGCAACCGGACTATTTCATGTTTGCCCTGTAAATAGGGGCGGGATGAGAAAATATTCTGAATGGCAGCCAACGCGGTGCAGGAGTTACTCCCATAGCAATGCGTAGCCGCATCGAATTGCTAAGCTGCCCTTGCTTTAACAATCTCGTTGATGGTGAGATGAGCCAGAAAGCCCATCTTGATTATGCTAGCTTAGATGCATATCAACTTATCGTGCCATTGAAGAACTACCGATATAGACCATCTGGCAATATAATTTTTATTGCTTTTATCCCTATCACTTGAACTATTCATCCTCACCTAATTTAAGGTTGTAATAAACTAAAGCTACTTGCTGAAAGTCCCACACCGCACCGATAAGCCCTGCCTTTTTCAACTTCCTCAAACAGCGGCTAATATGGGACGAGCTATATATACCTATCTTTTGAACCAACGCAGAACAGGTGTGTGGTTGTACTGATAAATGTTTGATAACCAGGGTCATCGCTGAACATTTAACCTTAGTTTCTGTAACTTCTGCATTCGAGTCAATTAAATCAACGGTCTGAGCTAAATGATCGGTTTCATTAGCTGAGGAATCTGTTTTTATCATAGAATCAAAATAAAAGTAACATCCAGTCAAACATTTTCATCCTCCCTAAGAGGGATACCAATGTATGTGAAGCGAAATTGGTTGATCACGGTTGAGAGTGGAAGGCTCTTTAAAAGTTAAGCCTGATAGAAATATAACAAATATATATATGTTATTTAAAAGCAACTGGTGACTGTTGATACCAGTAACATCAACTTTACCTAGTGGGAGTTAAATCGATTGGTTGAGTCACTCAACCAAAATAAGGACGTATTTGGCCTTGTAAAGCGAGTTTAGGATTGGATTTGGGCTTGATTTTTGTTTGAGTCCCAATAGGAGAAATGGTAAGGTGCGTTGCAGAGCACCCTACACTACTAAACAATTCCTTTTTTTCAGAAATTTAGCTCGAGTGAGAGGAGGCCCAGTCCAGGGATTCAAACTCTTCATCAAAACTGAATAATCCCAAATCCTCTGGATGAGATATGAGGTGTTTTGCTAATAAGAATCCGGAAATTGTCCAAGTTTGATATTTCCGGGCTTGTTTCCCCACAAGTCTCCCATTTTTGCCATCGTAGTACTCTGGCCATTGGTCTTTACTCAAGCGTTTTTCCGCCAATTCAATAGCAATACGTGCAATATGGGGTCTACCCGTTTTCTGAGCCGCAGCGGCTAACAGCCACAGTAAGACAGGCCAATTGCCGCCATTATGGTATGACCAGGGGACATTCTTCGGGTCGCAACCTGTGAGAATCTTCCACTCTAGACCTTCCACAGCAGGGAAACAAATTTTCATTGGCATATTTCCCACTAAATCATCCCATCGTTGTTCGATCAGATCCATAATCCATTGCGACTCTTGCGGACTGGAGAGGGAACAAATGATCGCCATTAAGTTTCCTAGAGTAAAGAAGCGGAAATCCATCTGCGCGGGGCCAAGATTACCCGCGAGATAACCTCCTTGTTCTGGCATCCATTCGGTTAACCAATAGGGAATCGACTCAGGGTAAATATTGAACTTGTTGACCGCTGTATCACCAAATTCTTCGCCCTGATAGCGATAAATTTCGTTCAAACGCTTAATATCGAGCCAATAGTATGTGCGAATATGAAAATTGAGAGTACTTAAGCGCTGATTCACAACCAAGGTATAGATTTCGCCTTGGCGATCAGGTGCAAGTAGTTCTCGCACCGCCCTCAAAGCTCCATAAAATAAGGCTTGAATTTCCAGAGGATGCCCATACACTCCCATCCGACGGTCAATCATGAACGCGCCATCAGGTACCAACATCGTTGGGAACATATCAAACCGATCGGCGAGGCAAAGCTTGAGGATATGGATAAGTCCTTTTTGAAATTCTGGCTGATGAGCCAGAGCGATGTCGCCCGTCGTCTTCACATACGCCCGCAACAGGATAATCCACCAGAGGCTGGAATCAACGGGCGTAACTCTAGCGATCGCATGTTCCCCAAAATCCGCCGTTAAAAATTGCTCGCCGTAGCTGGTTGCCACCTTAAAGCTGGCTGGCATCAAACCCTGACCCGCATTAAAGTAATCCATCTGCTTGGTTTCGTCCTGAAGCGCCAGCGTCTCGACTAGGAAATGACGCACAATTTCCGTTTGGCCGTTCATTAGAAACAGCAGCGCTGAAGAAACAAAATCGCGAACAAAGCACTGGTTGTAATTGAGAGCTTCTACATCCGGATCGCGAGCCGCTACAGAACCAACCGGACGCCCGTAATAGTAAATGATAGAATCCTCAAGTGCTTTCCACGCTTCTGCGACTATATCGTCTTGCACTATATCGCGTTGTGTTGTCATTGATTTTTCAGCATCCTCTTGCTTCACCGAAATGCTTCAACTGAAGTCTGAAGTACAAAGTTTGAAGGATGAAGCATAAAGTATGAACTATCAAAAACTTTGCCGCCTTCATACTTTTGCTGTTAACCTTCTTTTCATCCTTCATCCTTCATACGTTTTAATGTGTTTCTTCCGATGGCTCCTCGAGGCCAACGTTTCGAGCCGCCACCATATAACGGAAGATGTATTCTGCTATCTCCAAATTGTTGCGAGCACCGTCTGGGGAAGAAGCCCAAACCGTAACACCGTGATTCCGGATGAGTAACGCATTGATCGACGGCGGTACCGCCTGAAAGCGCTCATAGATATCATCCGCAATCCGAGGCACCTCTAAATGGTTCGCAAATACTGGCATTACCACTTTGGGGTTTTCTTCCCAGACTCCGAAACCCTTGAGCATCTCCAAAGGTGGCAGAGGCAGGGAATCCCCAGTGGTAAAGCGAGAAACTAGATTAGCCTCAATAGAATGAACGTGATAGCAGGCTTGAGCCTCTGGAAATAGTGAGTAGATTACCTGATGAATACTAGTCTCGGCTGAAGGGCGGACATCTGGTGTGGGTTGCTCCAACACCGCACCATCGGGCGCGATGCGGATGAAGTCACCCATATTTAGCAGTCCTTTATGACGTCCACTGGCAGTAATCCAAAAACTACCATTGGGCAGCCGAGCGGAGAGATTACCCGCTGTGCCCACCATCCAGCCTAGCTGGTAAAACTGACCAGCTGCTGCTATTAAAGTTGGTCTTGGATCGGTATTCATTCTAACCTCAAAAATTTCTTTAAGTAGGGTGTTATGCGTCAGAGCTTACACACTCTTTACAGAATTTCAGGGATTTTTGCGTTTGTGTATCCCCTCTCTTGCCTTTTCTCCTGAAAACGAACTCTAGTATCCACAGGCAGACGTTTACCTCTCAGGAAGGGTAGACTAAGCAGACTGACACTACAACTTACCCCTTTAGGCAGATGTAAGAATCCCCATGAGTTGATCACACAGCGAAATAGGGAAGCCTAACTCCGCCATTTCCAATTCCCGATTTCCCATTCCCAACTCTCAAGAAAGTTTTGTAAAAAATATTCTCTTTAGTGCTGCAAATCGGAAGTTTTGTTGCAAGATTTAGAAGATAAAAGATGCTAGTTATCCCCACTGATTCTCTAAATTTCAGGGAGTTCAAACTGTAGAAACCCCAATCATTAATGGGAAGGCATTATTTATGCAAAAATTGCAATTGGGTGCATCGGGTTCAGCGGTTGTTCAGCTTCAGCAGCAGTTGAAAAAGTTAGGAGCTGCCTGCGATCCAGGCCCTGTCGATGGTATCTTTGGACAAACAACAGTCTTGGCTGTCAAAGCCTTTCAAAACAGTAAAGGTCTTGTAGCGGATGGTGTGGCTGGCCCCCAAACTCTAGCTGCTCTGGGTCTCCTCTCTGAGGATACAGGCCAAACAACGTTTAAAGAGCTGAAATTGAAAGCACCATCTGGAATCATCTTCGATCTGGTTGATGGTGCTAGCAGTAAGAATGCTCGCTTACAACAGTTTCGCCCTACCCAATCCATTCGTGATGGAAACCTACCTCGGTTTTACTTTGCCATCCAAAAGTTCTCCGACTTGAATACACCTGTAACAGAACACTTCAGGCTGATTGAATTTATTTCTGATGATGAGATTAGTAGCGGCCTTATCTTCCCTTATTTTGTTCCAGCCGCTATCATTCGTCTTGCTCAAGCTCTGGAAGAATTACGGACGAAGCTCGGTAATGAATCCTTGAAATTGAGTAGTGGTTTTCGATCGCCTTTTCATTCCATGTATCAAAGAGACCCTGACAAAAAGAGCGCTCATCGATTTGGGACAGCTACTGATATTGTTCGGGTAGGTACTTTGGGGGCTTCGATGGAGCTGTTAGAACGGGTTAATAAAGCCGCTTTTGATGGTGCAGTAACACCCAGTAATCGCCCATCCGGAAAGAGTAGCCTGGGATTTGAATTTACCGAATCCATACAAGAGATGGGAGGTATCCCCGACCATGCTCATTTAGATATGGGATATGTTAGCGGTGAAATGGAGTTAAAACATTTGGGAGATTTGTTAGTGACGTCATAGACTGGATGGCTAGATATCTAACTTCATGCCTGACGCCTCTCGCCACCGCCGAGATAGCTGTTCACGGATATCAAAAAAGTCATTCCAATAGATGTAGGGTTTGTTGTGTTCTTCCATATATTGGATGAGGCGATCGCGTGCAAACACAACGGGGGCATGAAGTGCCATCTTCAAGTCCGTTACCGAATCCCCGATCGCGATCTGCTCCTCGGCGGGGTGTTTCGCCATTACCTGAACCTTAGCAACCAGTTCCGTACCCTCTTCAAACTCAGACTTTACCCGCATCAAGTCGCCCGTCGTATCCAGATCAACGGCATAAATAGCCGCCACCCGTTCTCGTAAAGACTGATTTGTGGAGACAGGCGTCTCACCCTTGCCAGTCACCTGACTCAGCACTGTTTCCACCATCCCCCGTACCCCCCCGGAAACGACAACAAAGGGTACGCCCTCAGCATCCAGAAAATCCAATAACTCAACTAATCCTGGACGGATTGCCTTGGATTTGGAATATTCAAGGATTTCGGGATAACAGGCTGAGGGAATGGATTCCAAGAGTTGCCGCACTCCTTCCCGTAACGTTAATCGCCTCGCATACATTTCGGGCATCAGTTGTTGGGACAGTTCGGGTGCAAACGTCTTGAGCATCCC
>NZ_DATNPA010000126.1:0-3084 GCF_036703385.1 Allocoleopsis sp.
CTCCAACAGGTGGCTAAATCTAAGCAAGTTATTGGTTAGGTCTGTGCAGCCGCTTGTCATACTCCACCAGGCCATAATCTAGTTTGATAATGCGGTCTGCAAGGTGAAAATAGTGGTCATCATGGCTGATGACAAGTACCGTTTTTCCCCTATCTCTTAGCTTGGGGAGAAATTGTGTATAAAAGATTTCCTTGAATAGGGGGTCTTGGTCTGCGGCCCACTCATCAAACAGATAAATCGGTCGATCATCTAAATACGCGAAGAGTAGCGCGAGTCGCTTCTGCTGTCCTTGGGAGAGGGCAGTGGTGGAAAGTTTCCCCCGTTCAACGCTAACTTTGCGATCGAGCTGGAGTTGCTTCAGGTAATCTTGAGCTTGCCTATCTAAATCCGCGTTGTCAAACCCCAGAAGTCGCTCAAATAGATAGAAGTCAGAGAAAACCACGGAGAAGTGCTGGCGATACCACTCTCGATTTTGTGGAGTAATGGGTTGTTCATCTAACCGGATTTCTCCAGCTTCCGGAATGTATAGTCCAGTAATCAGTTTGGCTAGAGACGATTTACCACTACCATTGCCGCCAATAATGTAGACCAATTCTCCTGGTTGAAGCGTGAGATTAATCGGGCCAATGGTAAAGTTGATGTCTTCTTGCTCTCGCTGATAAGTACGAATCACACCCTTGAGTTCTAAACGTTGCCAAGAGGACTCAACCTTAGGTGGAATCATCTCCGCTTCAGCACAACTGCTCAGAGAGAAACCTAGCGCCTCAATCTTTTGCAAAGCGACGTTTGCTTTACTGATCAGGGGAAGTTTGTTGACAATGTTATCGAGTGGGCCAATTAAATAGGTGAAAGTCAAGACGTAGCCAGAGAGGGTTTGGAGGTCAATGACGATTAGATTGGGTAAGACGAATAGCACTAAACCGATCGCGAAAAAAAAGATGAGTTTACCCCAGCTATCGGTAGTGGCAAATAAAGTCAGACCCTCAGTATTATGACGGCGGAAGTTAGCCGCCGTGGTTTGCAACTCTTCGGTGATGAAGTCTTGACGGCGTTGATAGTTGAGCTTGAGTTCTTTAACTCCTGCGGTAATCGTGCGAAAGTGATGAAAGAGTTGGTCTTGTTCCTCGCGAGCAAGGGCAATCAGGTGTCTGCCTCGTCTGAGCAGCACCCGACAACTACCCAGTGCGATCGCAGATAATACCGCAACAATCAGAAACACGTTCCAGGAGAGCCAGGTGATATAGAGTAAGCCTCCCGCGACAATAGCCAGGTTAATACATAAGAAAGGAATCGTATAGACCGCGTTAGAAATGGCCTGAACATCTTCGGTAAGGGTTGCCAACAGTCGTGGAAAACCCAGCTTTTCTAGATGACTTAACTCTGCGGCAAGAATTTGGCGACTTAGGCGCATCTGAAGTTCAAAGATGGCATTCTGAGACAGCTGAATCAGCACCACCCTTGCCAGGATACTGGTAACGAGTGCAACAAGTGCCAGTCCAGCAAAACCCCAAGCGATCGATGTTGGTATACGACTCGTGCTGCTACCCATAGCACCGCCGATCAGCGCAATCAAACCCGCACTACTACCCCCACTCAAAAAGCCGATGACAATTGCGATCGCCACCATTCTCCAGGAAGAACGCAGGAGAAAGTAAATTAACTTCATGAAACGATTAACTTTGTAATAAAAGACAATTATCGATGCTCACTGAGCAATGAACAATGAGCATCGACCCTTGATAATGGATAACTGATGATGTCATGTCCAGCTTTCAGAGCGGTTCCCTGTCTAAGGGGGGCTAGGGAATCTAAAGTTGCGATACTTCTTGGAAGCTTCCCCAACCTCCTTATTCTCACTAAAGCTCCGGCCTAAAAAAGGGGGGAACCGCTCGGAACGCTGTACATGAGATGAACTGAAAAGTGTCAGGAGTAAGCGATGGGACAGGAACCAGTAGAGAAGCACTTACCAAGTTTTTCAATCGTCTTAGAGACAGAAAACTTAGCAAATGCTAACCTTAAGGGTTTGTCTCAGTCTCTAGCATCCCTGGCACAGCAAGACGTTTCGCCGACTCAGGCGAATGAAGTTTGGCTGATTGATAGTGGTGATGCTCCAGCTAACCTGCTAGAGCAACTTTGTGAAAAATACTCTTGGATTAAAGTGCATCAAGTCCCTTTGGGAACTGGCTATTACAAAGCCAAGATGCTGGGCGCTGAATTATCTACAGGGGAAATTGTAGTTTACTTTGATTCTGATTGTAGCTACCAGACAAACTGGTTAAGAAATATACTGACGCCCTTCACTCAGGAAGATCAGGTTCAAATCGTAGCTGGGGAAACAATGACACGGGGTTTAGGTATCTATGGAACGGCGATGGTGATAGCCTACATTTTCCCTCCCTATTCCGGAGAGGAAACCCTGACTCCCACCACTCAATACTTCCTGAATAATGTGGCATTTCGACGTGAGTTTCTGCTCCAGCATTCCATACCCACCCAGCTGCCTCTGTATCGGGGCAACTGCGCAATTCATGCTTACAAGCTTTGTCAAGAAGGTTACACCATTTGGAGACAGCCGCAAGCTAGGGCAACTCACGCTCCCCCATCGAGTGTATCGCATTTTTTCTGGCGATTTTTGTTAATTGGTCATGATTATTACTGGCAGAATACTTTGCTAGCACAAGCGAATTTTGACCCAGGTGGATACCGGAATTCAATGGCAGGATTGAGGGAAAAGATGAAAGTTTTTATAGATAGATTCAGAAAGATGGTACGACATGAACCGCGTCACCTGGTTTACATTCCTATTGCTCTACCAGTTGCCTTGAGTGCCGTTGCTTTAGTTGCTGTGGGTTATATCATTACCTCTATCAAGGGCAATTACTTACTTACGGTGTATAACAACCTTCTCGGTGAAGTTTAATCAAGGGCTAATCAACTGATAGTAAAAGGCAGAAGGGAAAAGATTGACTGGTCAAAGTTTCATACTGAGTTGCACTTCTTTAGTCGAATTTAACAAACCACAGAGGCACTGAGGGCGCTGAGGTAAGAGAAAGAGAGAGTTATACGTTTGAAGGCAACTTGGTA
>NZ_DATNPA010000127.1:0-15243 GCF_036703385.1 Allocoleopsis sp.
GCCTAAAGCTACTGCCAATTTATTCTGGCTGATTCCATAAGAGTTCAATGTCTGCTTAAGGGCTTGTCCTGCTCTTCCCATGCCTCTGATCACGAAGCGTATCCTGCGGATAATCGTGTCAGAGGAGTATGACACAGTAAATGTTACCAATTTTGGTAACATCTGCTATGCTATCCATTGTTGCCAAATTTGGTAACAACACTTGCCATTCAAAATCAGGTGAACTCCCATGATTGAAGACTTTATCCCCGATGCCACTGAAACGCCTACCATTCCCGTCACCCCGTCAGCCTCTTCGGAATCCACCTCAAACCGAGAACCTGTCAAAATCCTGGTCATTGGCTCTCCTAAAGGAGTCAACAACATCATTCAAACCTTATACCGTCTCCGATTTGCCGAGGTGCGTGAGTGGAGTCCTCTGCAACCAACAGCCAATCCCGGTGAAGTCGTGAGCATCCTCAAACGTCAGCTTTCTATCAGATAAACAACAGACGTCTGGATTACCGCCTCAGCCCCTTTCGACCCCCCTAGGGCTTGTTTTCAAACCCCTAGATCCCCCCCAGCCCCCCTTGAAAAGGGGGGAGAATAAATTCAAAGTCCCCCTTTTTAAGGGAGATTTAGGGGGATCTCATCGCCATAAACGAAGCGAAATGAGTTTGAAGACACACCCTAGCCCCCCTTATCAAGGGAATATAAGGAGCAGCTTTATTCTTGGGGAAAGTCAGAAAATTCTTGCTCCCTCCCCTTGCTAAGGGGAGGGCTGGGGAGGGGTTCTTTTCCCTCACCATTGAGTAGCTCTCAGTTGCCCGCTCCAGCCGTCCGCGTCACAATAAAGAAGAGTAAATATTCCTATTGATGACGAATTTTCCGGAAAATGGCGCTGGAACAGCTCACACAAACTCCCTCTCTACCCCATACAAACATTGATTATGACCTCGCGAGCGCAGGCGGCGGAATCGTTGGTGCAACACTCGCCTGTGCCTTAAAAAATTCCGGGCTGAGTGTGGTATTAATCGAAGCCCAACCTCCATCTGTAGCCGTAGCAAGGCGACA
The DNA here is from genome assembly GCF_036703385.1 of Allocoleopsis sp. Classification (NCBI taxonomy): domain Bacteria; kingdom Bacillati; phylum Cyanobacteriota; class Cyanophyceae; order Coleofasciculales; family Coleofasciculaceae; genus Allocoleopsis; species Allocoleopsis sp. The sequence continues at coordinate 1,054 of NZ_DATNPA010000127.1, forward strand.
AGCTTACGCCCTTTCTCTACTATCGGGGCGCATTTTGCAGGGAATTGGCGTTTGGGAGAAGATATTGCCCCAAATTACCACCTATCAGCAAATTCGCCTCTCCGATGCCGATCATCCTGGTATCGTACAGTTCCAACCCAGTGATTTAGGGATGGATGATTTGGGTTACGTGGGAGAACACCGTCCCCTGCTGCAATCCTTATATGAGTTCTTGGCAGACTGTCCCAAGGTTAGCTGGCTTTGTCCGGCTGAAGTGATGAACGTTGAGTATCAACCGTCTGGGGTAGGAATCAAGGTTAGGGTAGATGGCGAAACTCGTCAGTTGCGATCGCGTTTAATTGTAGCGGCAGATGGGGCGCGATCGCACATTCGCACCGCCGCAGGTATTGGAACTCACGGCTGGAAATACTGGCAATCTTGCGTCACAGTCAGAATTAAACCGGAAAAATCACACAATAATACTGCCTTTGAACGCTTCTGGCCGAGTGGCCCAATGGGAGTGCTACCACTACCCGATAATCGCTGCCAAGTCGTATGGACGGCACCCCACGCGGAAGCGCAAGCCTTAAAAGAGTTGGATGAAAAAGAGTTTCTCGCGTTACTGGAACACCGAACGGGAGGGCTGTTGGGGCGTTTGGAATTGGATAGCGATCGCCTGATTTTTCCGGTACAGTTAATGCAGAGCGATCGCTACACCCAATCCCGACTTGCACTAATTGGTGATGCGGCTCATTGTTGTCATCCCGTTGGTGGACAAGGAATGAACCTCGGTATCCGAGATGCCGCTGCTTTAGCCCAAGTGCTACACGATGCCCATCAGCGGGGTGAAGATATTGGGGACATTCGGATACTGAGACGCTACGAACGCTGGCGGAAAAAAGAAAACCTCGTGATTTTAGGATTTACTGATTTTCTGGATCGCCTATTTTCCAATCACTGGTTGCCCGTGGTAGCGGTTCGACGGCTGGGTTTATGGGGGCTGCGAACGGTTCAGCCTTTGAAGGTTCTAGCCTTGCGGTTGATGACCGGTCTATTGGGACGCCATCCCCAGTTGGCTCAACACTAACGATGCCGTTGGGCTGGAACGGGATCGCGGGTGCGGCTTGATTGCTCTGATGAAGCCCACTAGTTATTTGCTGAGTTAAGGACATTAAATCCGACGGCATCATAATCACCGTAGTGGTGTTATTTTCCGCCCCAATTTCTGTAAGCATTTGTAGACGCCGCAATTCTAGGACAGCGGGGTTTTGCACAATCAGTTTAGAGGCTTCGGCTAACTTAATCGAAGCTTCCTGTTCTGCTGCGGCTTTAATTAAGCGAGCACGCTTTTCCCGAATGGCTTCAGCTTCCTTCGCCATTGCCCGTTGCATACTGGTGGGAATTTCCACATCTTTCATTTCCACCCGCTCAATCACAACACCCCAAGGTTCAGTGATTTCATCGACAATTTCTTGAACTTTGGTGTTAATTTTGTCGCGGTTTTGCAGAACATCATCGAGGATATTTTGACCGACGACATTCCGTAAGGTTGTTAAAGCGGCTTGATAAACGGCTAATTGGTAATTTTCAACCTTCGTGATCGCCTTAGAAGGGTCAATAATGCGGTAGTAGAGAACAGCATTGACTTTAATGGTGACACTGTCAGCCGTTACTGTTTCCTGGGGTTCGATACTGACGGTTTTAGTCCGGACATCGATTTGAGCTTTTTGGTCAAATACGGGAACAATCCAGTACATTCCCGGCCCTTTGACGCTACTTAACCGACCCAATCGAAAGATAACACCTCGTTCGTATTCTCGGTCAATCTTGAGTCCAGCAGCGCCCAGAACGATTAAAGCAGCGAGGGTACCTACAAGAGCTTCCATATGTTGCTCAACCCAATCTTGGATAACTCTATTCTAGGCACTGAAGAAGTTGGGCTGCGATCGCGATAGCTTCGCTTCACGCATCAAGAAAGCCTTTGATTCGGCTTGGAAACATCTCACTGGCAAGAAATCATAAAGCTATTGTTCTACTCCTACGGCAGCCGACTACGCCATTTTTTGGGATCTTGAGAACAGTGAAAAACTGCGTAGACAATAATCGTAGTGTCCGAATGCTCATAGAAAACAACGTAAGGGAACCGCCGAACTACAGCCCTTCGATAGCTTTCGTGAACTACCTGATACAAGTCTGGATTTCGCCGGATGAACTGAATGCAAGCATCGACACAACGAAGAAACTCTTCACCCAATCCAGGTTCCTGGTTTTCGTACCAAATATAAGCCTCAGCAACATCTTGTTCTGCCTCTGGCAGAATAATCAGATTTCTAAGCACCATGTTGTTGACTGCGAATCCGTTCTTTAGCTGCCTCCCATGAACTGCCTGAGTCAGGATTTTGCAAACAGGCTGCTTTTCTCCTAGCAAGTTCTTCTTTCTGCCAGTCCAATACAGGAATTTGCTCTGGAACCAAGGCAATGCTGTCCCACAAGTCTTCGAGAAGCTGCAATTTTTCCGAGAGGGTTAACTCAAAAACCTGAGTGAACTCTGCGTTCATACCAACCTCGCCTAGTGACTAGCCATTGTGTTCTAAGTCTATCACCGCCAACGCTGATGCCTTCACCAATGGCGTTTTGAGAAGCTATTAGGCCGCTTCAAGGACAAACGGACTTTTGATATCCTTGACGACCTGAGAATAGGTTGTCTAGATTAGGTACACCTAGACAGGTATACCTATCCTAATTCATAAACTCAGGAACTAATTATTTATGTCCTATTACTTGTTTGAGATCCCTTCCGTAAGCGGTCATCACACAGATCTGGTTCTTGCAGACCCGGATAACCCGAACGCACCCGCTTACTCTCACTACGCCTTTACCATTGGAACTCCCGCTAACCCAAACGAATTAACACAGCGTCGAGGGATTCCATTTGGTAGCTTTCGTGACTGGGAAAAATTGTCTAGCAACTTTGATATCGAGGAGATGCTAACCTCACAGAAGGCATACCTTCCTGGAGGGAGTGTGCTTGGGGAAAAAGATTTAAATCCAGCATTTCAAGCTAACACCGCTATGCGACTTGGTGCGCTGGAACTACTTGCCAACATCTTTTCAGGTCGAATCACCGCTAGTGACAAAGATCCTTTCCCTCATCAGTTGGCACTGCAACAGTACATGAAGTCTCATCAGACACAAGTTCAACGCCTTCTTATTGCTGATGAAGTTGGGCTTGGAAAAACAATTGAAGTTGGTTTAGTATTACGTGATTTGCTCGTTGCACAGGGTTATTCCAAGCCGCTTCGCTGTCTTTACCTGACAAAGGGTGGGCTTTTAGATGATGTCAAGCTAAAGCTTCAGTCAGTTATCCCTGGTGTCGATGGTGACAGTATTGTTCAGGTTGAGAAATCTTTTGTTGAATATGGCAATCGTACTGACGGAATTCATATCGCCAGTATGGATGCTGCAAGACGTTATGTAAAAAAAGTACAGAAGAAGAAGTTGCCTACGGGGGTTAGCCCTGAGATTTTGATTATTGACGAAGCACATCACTGTGCCAGTGAAGATGACTTGACGAGTCCACAACGTATTGGCCTAAAAGCAACTACAAGAGCTTATGAGGCCGCTTATCAAATGATTACTGGAGAGTTTTGGCAGGATTCCGCCCCTCCAAAGCTAATAATCTTTATGAGTGCTACCCCGTTTCGATCTAAACCGCAATTTATTAACTTTTTGCGTCTTCTTACACATCAAACTTCAGAGATTGAGAATGCATACTCACCTGAGTTAACTGATGTAGAACTCGTTCAAATCTTAGGTTCTGATGACTCATCTACGGCAGTCATTTGGCGGCAACAGGATGATGTTCGTAGTTGGTCTGATAAACGCTTATTTCCAAAATTAACCATTGAGCGTCCGCCTCTCCAAGCAAGCGAAGAGTATTTGCAAATAATCAAAGATATCCGAAAAAAGGTTAAAGAAATTTGTAATATTAATGGCGAAAGTTTTGGGGGCTTTGCAATTCGGCAACTTGAGATAAGATTAACTAGTAGCACAATCGCTGGTGCTATGTGGCTTTTCCGTTGGTGTGTTAAGCATCAAGAATGGAAAAATCAAGACGAATATAGGAAAGATACATCAACAAGTACTGAGAATCTTCGCAAACTGATCAAAGGGATTTCTCAAAAGCTTGCTGCTTATGATGATAGTATTAAATCGGGACACGTTACAGTTCTTTTTCCTAATGACTATCCCAAAAACTTGAAATTATTTGAAGCAACTAGCCTATCACAGCCGCTTGCAAGAGGAAATAAAATAGTTGATGTTTTTAAATTTAGTAATGAACTTCGCAATAATGATGATGATGAAAGTGATAGTACTTTTACGGCAACTTCAGAAGAAATTTTAGAGCTTACTGCTCTTGCACTTAAACTTCTTGATTTTGCAAATTCTGATGGTGAAACTGGTGCAGAAAATGCCAAGCTAACTTGGTTAAATAATATGCTTGAGCAGCATCCTAAATCAAAGTTTTTAATTTTTACCGAAAGCTTGCAAACGTGCAAAATTATTAAAAAGGTTCTTACAGACAAATGTTGTGAAAAATTGACTGGCGATATGAGCCTTACTCAGAGAGAGGAGGCTGTTGCACAATTGCGTGATGTGAATAGCTCTGTAAGAGTCCTAGTAGCGACTTCAGCCGCAGATGAAGGGTTTGATTTTCAAGTTGCAAACCGCGTTATTCATTGGGATTTGAGTCCCAATCCAGCCGTGCTAATGCAACGAAACGGTCGCGTTGCTCGATTAGGGCAAATCTCAGATGTTATTGCTTATTACTTAATTATTGCTGGAACGCATGAAGAAAGGAGAGAACGAGCGTTAGTCGAGCGATTTACAGAAGAACTTGGAATTCAGGATGAAAGAATGCGTCTCAAAATTCTGGGTTCTCTCAGCATAGAACAGGAAGAGAAAATCTTTCAGAAAATTGAAGAAGGAAAATTTTCACTGATTGACGATATCCTCAAGCAGGCTGAAGCCGACCAAAAAGATATGGAAAATAAACTGAGAGATGTTAATAAAAAAAATTTTGATGAACAATGGGTGATTAGCCGCAAAGAATTAGAAGAACTGCTTAAGACATGGATAGACTTAGGATTACCTTCTTGTGAGCAGAAATATAAAGTTACCTTGAGTACGAAAGAATGGAGTCGTCCTGTATTCCGTGATGAAGGTACAGTGACGGAAACTGCCCAGGCTAAGATTGCTGTCATTCAAGGCAGGAAATTCACATTTGACCCAGAATTCAAGGTGTTTGGTAGGGAAAAGGAAAATATATTGCTTGCTGGCCTTTATCCTTGGTATTCAAAGAATCGAGAAGAGGGGGTTATTGAGCACCGTCCACTTCCCCGCAACGCTGATCCAATTGGTGAACTTGCTTGTTCGTTAGCTAGACACCGTAAGGCGGACTTCACAACAATTTCAGCGAATCAGTTGAATGAACAATTTCCTAATCTGCGAGATGCTCATTACCTCTTATTTGCTACTCATCCGCTTCGTGAAGTAGAAAATCATGCATCAGCCAGCACTGATTCTTACTTAACATTTTACGCTTTCAGTAGCGGCCTATCCGAGCCTATAAGTTCTCAAGGTGCATCAGCTAAAGAAGTTTACCAGTTGATTTCGCTGTTGGAGGAAGATGCACTTAAAACAGGTTCAACATCTGTGGAAACGGATGTGATTGAAGCTGCACAAGGCGCAAGCCAAAAACTTGCAAAATGGTTGGAGCAGTCCAGAAAACTGGGAGGTCTTACTAAGAAGTCATATTTTCTCCCAATTCCGGTGGCACTTGTTGCAGTGCTTCCTTAGGAGAGAACAGACTTGAATAGTAGCGATTGTTTCCTAGGTTCTTTCGAGAGGCGATCGCCCTAAACAAACATAGAGTAATAACCTAAGTGAGCTGAAAAGGTGACGAGCAAGATGAAGGCTTACTCGTCACCTCTTCAAGAATTACCCATTACCATTACCAAAAGCACGGTTTTTTACCACAAGTACGGAAGAGCCACATTAAGCGTCTTAGATTTGTTTCCTAGCTTTAACTACGGGCTTGAAATGCTTTCATTGTATTTAATCCAAAATCCTTGCATCCAAGATCTAAAATTGCTTTGGTCAAGCGGGTTGCTTGAGATGAAACTTCTGCAACTCACTCGGCGTTACCACACCCTTTTCGGTAATAATTCCCGTGATTAACTCAGCCGGAGTGACATCAAAAGCAGGGTTATAAAACTCTACTCCAGGGGGACAAACTAACGTCTCGCCAATTTGATAAATCTCCGAAGGATGGCGCTCTTCAATCGGAATTTCCATCCCATTCGATAATTCAAAATCAATGGTAGAGAGGGGAGCTGCCACATAGAACGGGATATTATGAGCTTTAGCAACGATCGCTAAACTGTAAGTCCCGATTTTGTTAGCGGTGTCGCCATTTGCCGCAATTCGATCCGCACCGACAACAACGGCATCAATCATCCCTCGGTTCATACAATGAGCCGCCATGCTATCGGTAATCACCGTAACAGGTATCCCTTCATGGACACATTCCCACGAAGTGAGCTTTGCCCCTTGCTGACGAGGACGGGTTTCTGAGGCGTAAACTCTTGCCAATCGTCCTTCCCGCCATGCCGATCGCACCACACCTAAGGCGGTACCATATCCAGCAGTAGCGAGCGCTCCAGCATTGCAGTAGGTGAGAAGACACAACTGTTGTGGGTGAGCAGGCAGTACTTCCAAACCGCGATCGCCAATCGCCTGACAGGTTTGTAAATCTTCTAGCTGAATGGCTTGAGCCGTTTTCAGCAACGAGGCTTTAAGTTCCTCCACTGAGCCAATTGTCTCATAAGCGGTTTTGATCATTCGTGCGATCGCCCAGAACAAATTCACCGCTGTAGGGCGAGTCTGGCGCAACACCTGAGCCACGTCTTCTAGCTGGCTTAAGAAGGTTTCGCGCTCTTCTGTCTGAATTTCCCGTGCGCCCAAGTAGACGCCGTAGGCGGCTGCTACACCAATAGCAGGCGCTCCCCGCACAATCATTGTTTTAATCGCTTCTGCCATATCCTCATAGCGACTGATTTCCACAATCACGTACTCGGCTGGCAATCGGGTTTGGTCAATCAGTAAAACACGGTCTTCATGCCAGATTACGGGGTACACGGGGTTTTTAGACATCTTCCCAAAGGATAAAGTTTTATATGGATTGAACCTACACTATGAATACTGTATTCGTTATCTTTTCTCATTGCAGAGGCTGAGTTCAGGGCTGTTCCAGATACTTGGGGTAGAATGGAAAATCTGATGCAAAATTGATGGATGACGAAGGCTGAAAACCTTGAGGCTGCTAGATTATAAGCTTGCGTTATCAGCACAAGTACGGGAGAGCCTGAGTTGGGATAAATCTTGGAGCCTAATGAGTAAGATAGCGGTAAGGCGAAGGGAATTAGCGCCCTATAGCTTGGCGCTGAGAGTAAATTTCTTCCAGAAGTAAATCGCGGAGTTCATCGGCAATATCATTGGGAGGATTGCCAGCTAGGGCTCGTCCAATCAATCGTTCGGCTTCTCGGAGTTCAGAACACTCCAGGGCAAGAACTGCGGCGCTGCGATGTAAAACAGAGCGAGTGGGTTCCAGGTCAATTTGATTGGCAACTAAATCAGCCGGTGCCTGTTCTTTGGCAAAGGCAGCTCTAGAAAACTCCAGGATTGCCTCAGCATCACCACGCTGATGGGCTAAGGCTGCGTGGTCTACCAGTTCCATTGCTTCTCGATGGAGGGTTTCTAAGTCCTGCATTTTTCAACGATACGTACTCTGGGAGTGCCAAATTCAACCACAGCAACGTAGCCAGGAGCTACGGTGTCTCAAGGACTGATCTGCTTTAGCTTGATATTAACTCTGGATTGGATGATGCCTTCAGAACCTTGACGAATGCCTGAGACCTCAAAGCGGGCTTTACGCTGAAACCAGGTGTCTGAATCATCAATGGAGTTGAGCCACAAATCGAAGCCAAAGCCTTTTCCTTTAACCAAGCGTTCAATGATGGTGAGGTTAGTGAGGCGAGGCATGATGAGTGCAGCGATACCATAGGCTCCGTATTGGGTGGCGACGGCGACTTCTTGATCAGCTCTCTGTAAAGCTGTCCCTGGGAGATGAAGTTTTGTAACGTTTTGCATAAGCTTTGAACTTGGCCTTGAAATGACAATAAGGCATTGTCCCACACATAGTTTTTAAGTAGCCGTTGTGAATGGTGTACACCAGAATGCATGAAAAGTCTTCTTTCTTCAGCCTTCTGCCCTCTGCCCTCTGCCTTATTTTCAAGTCAGGGTGCCAATGTCTTACCGAGTTAATCAGAGTTTGATGTTGAGAAACTGTCTCAATGCTCTGGCAGACTTAGTCAATTCCAAACAGACATTTTTCAATAACATTCAATAACAAGCTATATGCAACGCCGTAAATTCTGTCAATATTCAGCCCTAGGCAGCGCTTCGTTTTTAGTGAATCTGGCTCTATTCAATCACAAGTCTACAGAAGCTTTTTTATCTGAAAATATAAGCAAAAAGCCAATCTATGACTGGATTATTTTATACTGGATGCCCTATGATAACAGCCTCTCTACATTTGGCTCTCCTATCCTTGAGATGCTGACTAAAGGTGTAAAGAGTAGCAATATTCTTGTAACAGTACAAGCTAAATTTAGTGGGGCAAAACACCTTGTAAGAAATCTCATCACCTCAGAAAATGTCGATACTAAAACACTAGAAACTACCAATAGCGCTAGCGAAGAAGTATTTGCTGAATATCTCAACTGGGCTAAGTCCCAATTTCAGGCCAAAAAATGGGCTATCGTTTGCTTAGGACATGGAGGTCGTTTAGACGAAATTAGCCCCGATGAACACTCGATATTAGGAGGGAGTTCAGCCACTCAATGGATGAACATCCAAAAAATGAGTGATATTTTATCTAAATTTAATAATGAAGTGGATAACCGGGTGGAGTTATTCTTCTTCCAAAACTGCAATAAAGGAACGATTGAAGCCAACTATACTTTTAGAAATACAGCTAAATACACTCTTTCTTCGCAATTACAGTTAGGCGCTCCGAATTACTATTATGAACCGCTCCTTCAATTTATTGGACGTAATCCAAACATTAATGGTGGTCAACTAGCGTCAAAGATTATGGAATTTGAAGCAAAAGATATGTACCAGAGCTACACAGCCGTAAACAATCGTGCTGTTGAGCAGCTACCCGCCCAACTTAATCCGTTAATTGAGTTAATCCTTTCATCTAATATAAAAGACCTTAAACTTAGTGAATTTAAAACTTATAAGTATATGGGGGATAGGTTTGTTGATCTTGTCGGCTTTTTTCAAACTATCACAAAACAATTGGGCTTAGAGCAACAGAAATATCAGGGATTTTTAGATTTTATAGATCATTCATTAATTTATAAAGTAGAGAAAACGGGTATCATGCTTGGCTCAAGCAGAGATTATCAAAGTCTTTCTGGTCTTGGTATGCTTTTTCCTAGGAGTAGGGTCGAGTTAGAAAAGTACCGCTATTTACAGGTTTTCTCTGACTTGCAACTGGTGAAGCTTTTTGATGCCATCCTGTTCAACTGAACCGATAACGTGTAGAGGCACGATGCATCGCGCCTCTACAAAACTTAGCAAAAGTCTCTAGACTCAATGATGAACTACTGACTAACCGCTGCCATTTGAGGGCTGAAGGTATTCCGCACTCGTTCCGCAATTTGTGACGGTGTCAGACCCAATTGTGCCTTCGATTCCTCCGGTTTGGCATGTTCAACTAAGAGGTCGGGTACACCCAGCCGCATGACGGGCACGGCAACGTTATGATCCAGCAACGCCTCGGCTAAACCTGAACCAAAGCCGCCCATCACACAGCCTTCTTCTAAAGTGACCACTCGACCAATCCGCTGTGCCAAGGGCAGAATGAGTTCAGTATCCAGAGGCTTGGCAAAACGGGCATTAATCACCGTGGCTTCAATCCCATGCTCGCTCAAAATTTCAGCGGTCTGCATGGCGGTATGAACCATCGTGCCATAGCCCACGAGCAATACGTCGTCTCCATTACGCAGAATTTCTCCCTTGCCAATCGGTAGGGGTTCCCATCCTTCCTCCATCAGGGGAACACCGTAGCCATTGCCGCGAGGGAAGCGCATGGCGATGGGGCCATCGGTGTAGTTAACGCCAGTAACCAGCATCCGCTGGAGTTCGGCTTCGTCTTTGGGTGCCATCAACACCATGTTCGGCAAGCAGCGCAGGTAGGCGATGTCGTACATGCCTTGATGGGTTGGGCCATCGGCCCCGACAATTCCTGCCCTGTCCAAGCAGAAGAAGACGGGTAGGTTTTGGATACACACGTCGTGAACGATTTGGTCGTAGGCGCGTTGTAGGAAGGTGGAATAGATGGCGACAACAGGACGTATACCTTCACAAGCCAAACCCGCCGCCATCGTAACGGCGTGCTGTTCGGCAATACCGACATCAATGTATTGTTTGGGGAGTTTGGCGTGGAGTTTGTCTAAGCCGGTACCTGTTGCCATAGCTGCTGTGATGCCAACAATCTTGGGATTATTTTCGGCAAGCTTCACGAGGGTATGGGCAAAGACTTTGGAGTAGCTAGGAGGCTTGGGTTTGCTGGAGGGAATAGCTTTGCCAGTAGCTAAGTCGAAGGGACTTTGAGCATGATAGCCGACTTGGTCTTGTTCTGCGATCGCATATCCTTTCCCTTTGACCGTTGCCACATGTACCAATACAGGACCACTGTGGGTGTGCGCGGCTTTGAAGGTGGAAATCAAATCTTCCAGGTTGTGACCATCCACCGGCCCCATATAGGTAAAGCCCAGTTCCTCAATCACTGCCCCCACCTTCGGCACAGCCAGACGCTTCATCCCTTCCTTCACTCGTTCCAACTCTGGGGATAAAGACTCGCCAACAAAGGGAAGATGCTTAAACTGTTCTTCCAAATTACCCGTTATAAACTGCATTGGCGGACTGAGGCGTACTTTGTTGAGGTAACGGGAAATTGCACCGACGTTGGGGGAAATCGACATTTCATTGTCGTTGAGTACCACCAACACATTGGTATTGGGCAAATGTCCGGCATGATTAATCGCTTCGAGTGCCATACCACCCGTCAGAGCACCATCGCCAATCACGGCTACAACTTTGAAGTTCTCACCCTTGATGTCTCGCGCCATCGCCATTCCCAACGCCGCAGAAATACTCGTAGAGGCATGACCCGCACCGAAGTGATCGAATTTATTCTCGCAACGCTTCAAGTAACCAGCTACACCATCCTTTTGCCGCAGGGTATGGAAGTTGTTGTAGCGCCCGGTCAGCATTTTATGGGGGTAGGCTTGGTGCCCGACATCCCAGAGTACCTTATCGTGCTCTAAGTCCAGAGTTTGATACAGGGCGATTGTCAGTTCCACAACCCCTAACCCCGGACCCAAGTGACCACCAGTGGCAGCTACTGTTTGGAGATGCTTTTCCCGAATTTGACGAGCGATTTGCTCCAGTTGACGAACCGACAAACCGTGCAGCTGGTTCGGGTGAGTAATTTCACTTATATGCATATCGGCGTACTTGTTTGAGTTGCTATGGTAGTTTTTTATCCGTTTTCCACTAATCAAGTATCTAATAGTTTGGCTAACACGCGTCAAGCTAATTTGATCGCCGATTTAAGTCTCTTTAGCTCCTTGGCTTCCCTGCTAAGGGTCTGTCTCGTAAGCAATAAAGCCTCCCTGATTCCAGAGAGGCTTTGTTTAGGAGTAACAATTAAACCTTCTAGCTACATTTTACCTTTCTGCATCACTTCCTGAAGATGTTGACGCACCTCCTGAGCTTGCTGCATGTCTTGCTGCTGCAATTTCTGGAACAGTTCTACACACGGTTGAGAACCCGTAGCTTGTGCGTCTTCCATATACCTTTCGTATGCCTTAAGTGCTTCCGACTTGCTTTGCAACACGGTGAGCAAATCGTACTCAAGGTTACTGATAGCCTGTAAATTTCCGTTGCTTGCCATTAATTTCCCTCCAACATAGGTTATATAAACAACCTAACAGTGCCTAATTGTCAGCCTGTTTTTCATCTATCTAAAAGGAGAGGAATAATTAAAATTGATGGGGGAAATTGTATAGTATTATACCCGATTTAATCTTAACAGAACTAATAAAAATAAGTTTCTACTTAACAAGAGGCGCGGCTAGAAAGGTCTTATAGCCGACGCCTTGCTTCAGTAAAACCTTTAAAAGACTTTAAGTTTAGTCTACTTACTCTTTTGGATAGTTGGTATCCATCCAACAGAGCGGTAAATCCTCCCCAGAAGGGAATTTTAATTGCGCTTTATCAAACGTTTCAGGATTCTGCTCTTCTTGTCCAGCTTGAGTTTGTCCAGAAATACTATTTTTATTGGGGTCAATCAAAGCTTGCATATCAAGAATTTCGACAAGAGTTCCGTCGGTTTTATCTTTGAGAAACATAGGATTTTCCTCCTTGGGTGAGTTGAGATGCCACAAAAATGAATTGGCTGGTTTTTTAGAACATAGACATTTTAGGAATTGACCTGGAATTCCTAAAAGCAGTACCTTTCTTGACCTAAGAGAAAGAGGATTATTGACCTGATGACTCAACTAGTTTTTTGAGACGCAGATAAGCTTCCTCTGGTGTATAAGGTTCGGCTTTCTTTTCATCAGGAATATAAAATTGCTGGCTATCCGAGAAATAACGCACAACCAAACTCGGAATCAGCCCTAAATCTATCGCTTTTTTACCCAGTTTTACGGCTGTTTCTGATAAAGTAAATTCATCATGAAATGGAGGCTTGTCCATTTTTGTCGTCTCCCGGAAAGTCAGTAATTATATTCCTGAGTCAGTATCTCGATTGAGAATTAAGGGATAGGCATTAAGAGGGGGAAAAAGGAAGTCTCAGCTTCAGGTTAGGTTTATAGAGTCTCAGAGATAATTGAACTCAGCGAATAATGTCTCACGAGAGGTTACACACTCTGAACTCCTTCCCCAATAAAGCGATGAAAATATCTTCCCCATCCCTAGACCCCATTTTTAACTAAAAATGGGGTCTTTGCCTGATTTTTGAGCCTCAACCGGATTAAGAAAGCGATCGCATTCTAGTCCTGATCGTTTTCCTTAAACCTCTATCTAGAGACATTCGTTTGGAAACCACCTGGGTAAAACGGATGCTAGGGAGCGCAAAAGCCGTGCCCTTAAGAGTCAAAGCTATCTCTCATTAAAAAAGCTTATTTACTCGCATCTACGTTAAGTCGCATCTATCTAAAGTTGGGTTTTTATTTTTAGCTGGGCTGTCAAATTCGGTGGAAATTTTGACAAGATTTTCAGCGAAATCCGTACAGTGGATAGGTTAAAGCAATCACAGTGATTTTGTGATAAATTTCCAGAGTCTGTTGCGAATCTGCGATCGCACTCAAGATTTAACCTTACGAGATGGAGATACAATCTTTATCCCAACCACAATGGCTGTTAACCTTCCCCAAACCCGTCAATTAGCAACACGAGCTTTGCTGCCTACCCCAATCGAGCGCGTACTGTGGCAGTGGTTGGGCAAGTAAAGCGTCCAGGTTTCCATATTCTAATGGGAACCGCAACAGATCGAGCCAGGAGTATTGGCGGTTTACCAACGACTCCATAGTACCTTGAATCAAGCTCTACTGATCACTGGCGAATTTAAAACTAGCCGAGCAAGCCGGAGTAATGTAGAACTCATTCGCCTTAATCCGAATGGCACGATTTCTCGAGAGAACGTACCCGTTGACTTCGCCCAAGGAGCGAATGCCAAAAACAATCCTATCCTTCGCGATAACGATATAGTTGTGGTAAGCCGCTCTAACACCGCCAGGGTTGCGGATGCTTTGGATTTAGTTCTAAGCCCTGGTGCTGGGATTATTACATTGCTTTCGATCCTAGGAATTAGATAAAGATAATTAGAACGAACTTTTGTCGCCAGGGATGTGAAAAAGTATGGATACTGAAAACGACTATCAAATGTTTTCACAAAGGCCGGGGGGAAACTTACCTGAGCTTAGATCTCGAAGCGATATCCAAGAGCCAGAAGAGGGGGATGGCAATACACTGGATTTGGCTTGGCTGTTTGCTGTAGTTCGTCGTAGA
>NZ_DATNPA010000128.1:0-32357 GCF_036703385.1 Allocoleopsis sp.
AATTTTGTAGTAGACGAATGGCGGCTCATCAACACCAACGTCAAAGCCATTAAAGAGCGTGACCCAGAGACGAAACAAGTTAAGGATATAGCTCCCTCTGCCAAAGCAATGATGAAAGATATCATCACCGTGGCGCGGGAATCGATGTTACGGTTAATCGCACTAGCTCAGGGAGAGAATGTAGCGTCCTGGGGATTTGAAGGAGAGTCGGACCTGGAGGAATGTTTTACTGATATTCGGTTAGGAGAATTTGCCATTGATTACGCTAAATCACGGAGGAATCAGTGCCGCAAGGATAGTGACGATTACGAGTACTGGACAGCCGTTTTGAATGAACTAGATAGGCAAAGTCAACAACACACCCGTGAAGGTAAATCGATTCCTTGTTGCATGGTCGGAAAATATCCAGCGCGAATACCTGACCTAACCGATTGGAAGCGAAATGTAAGCGATATTACTTCAGCGGAAACTCCTTCACTCCAGCTAACAGAAACCGACCCTTCCACCCCTACTTCCCCGGAAGTCACCGAGAGTGAGCGTCAGCCAACGCCTGTTCATGTGGAAGATGCCCGGAAGCCTGATGATACAAGGCTGGAAGGCTTCTTGGCTCAAATAGCGTCAGCCTTAAGCCTGGAAGCTTCCGATACGCTTCCACCCCTCCTGGACGGCTTAAGCCGCGATGGGAAGCTTCTGATGTTAAGGGCTTTGTTGAGCCAAAACTTAGGCAAGGAAAAAACAATTCTCCTGGCGTGGGGACAGAAGTCAGGTGGACGTAACCACGAGAAGTATAAGTACGCGGCGGAGTTATTAGAGGCGATGATGAGAGAACTTAACGGATTAGGGTTTAATGCTGAAAACAATTGGGGGATACGAGACGATAATGCCGATGGAAGCGTGAGGCTAACGACCTAGTCAAGCCTTGGTTGACCCCCTGGAACAACCGTATGCTGGTTGGCTTGATGTACGAGTAGCGACCTAGATGTACCTTCAACCCGGCAAGTACAAACTGGAACTATCTTCCGGACGGGCATGGAGATAGCGGCTGGTAATGGTGATGGTGGAATGCCCTAATGTTTCAGCAACGAGATGGATTTTGGCACCCCGTTCCAGAGCATGAGTGGCGTGGGCATGGCGCAGCCAGTGGGGTGAAACTTTGCCCTTGATTCCAGCTCGTTTACCTGCGGCTTTCACAATTTGATGAACCCTTTCCCGCGTCAAGTGACCGGAGTGACTGCCCTTGCGAGAGCGGAACACGGGTTCATTAGGAGCTGCATCTCCCCTGAGCTGCATGAGTTCGACCCATAACGACGCGGGAAGTAAAATACTGCGGGTTTTGGAACCCTTGCCCAGGACGGTGACTTGTCCGCTGTTGCCCCGTAGCTGTAAGTTGTTCCATGTCAATTGACACAGTTCACTAGCGCGTAACCCACCTAGATACAATAGCCTCAAGATTGCCCGATTTCTGGGGTTTGTCTCTAGGGCAATCATCATTTGAACTTCCAGTTCGGTCAACAGTCGTTCATTGAGAGTGTCCGGTGCTTCTGGCAGTTCGACCAAGGCCCCCACATTCCGGGGTAACACCTCACTTTTGTTGCCAAAGGAGATGAGAGAACGGATGGCTGCCATAATGGTGCGCTGAGTACTGTTAGCCAGCCCCTGTTCTTCCAATGAAGTAGCAAATCCCTGAACTTCAGCGAGGGTAACTAGGTGCAGGGGTTTTCCCACAAAGGAGATAAAGCGCATAGCATAGAGGCGGTAGTATCGCTGGGTAGGGGGACTTTTGCCATGTAGCCAAAGGTTAAGTAGCTGCTCTGTGGCTGAAAAGGCTTTTTTTGTCGCTCCCTTGTTCATCCCCTACCCTCCAATAGGGGAATCATACAGTTAATCGCGCTTGCCAGAAGGAGAAGAAAGGTCTTATCGGCGTGTGAATTTGGGTTTATGCAGTTATTGTGAAATTGGGGGGAGAAGGCGTTCGTCACGGTTCGCTCATTGTTTTCGAGGTTAGAGAAATTGAACTTCTCTACACCCGACCTTAAATCTTTTTGCGACGAGAGCCCTTCGCGTGACCCACCTCCTCACTTGCTCTCGAACCGTGGTGACGATAGGCGCGTAGGCTGACCCGTAGCAGCGGCGGATTAGCGATGTTAAGCCTGAAGACGCATAGCTTTGCGAGTTAGGCTGACAGCACTAGATAGAATCTTAGCTGCTTGCTCAATTTCTTCGGATGTTGTAAATTTGCCGACACCAATCCGCAGTGCTCCTTCAATCACCTCTCTTGGCAGACCGATTGCTTGAAGTACATGAGAAGGGGTCTCTATACCAGATGAGCAGGCTGCACCTGTAGAGATAGCCAGCTCTTGACGTACTCTGGCGATGACTGCACTGTTCGGAATATCTGGGATAGAAATATGGAGATTGCCTGATAAGCGGGAAGTAACATCTCCATTGATCGCAAGTTCGGGAATTCTGTCTAGCAGCAAGCTCTGTAGTCTGTCTCGCTTAATGGCGATCGCTTTCTCATCCTCTTCCATTTCCAATTGACGAAGCCGACAGGCTTCTCCCAAGCCAACGATACCAGGGACGTTAAGTGTTCCAGACCTCAACCCCCTCTGATGTCCACCCCCAAATAAAATTGGCTCTAGGTGATATCCCTTCCTGACAACTAACGCCCCAGAGCCTTTAGGACCGTATAGCTTGTGGGCAGATATAGCCAGGTAAGTGATTCCCCAGTCCTCAAAGCTTATGGGGATTTTTCCCACAGCTTGAGAAGCGTCACACAGGAAAGGAATGTCATATTTTTGAGCCAACTGTCCAACTTCTTCGATTGGATAAATATTCCCTATTTCGTTGTTAGCTGCCATTAGGCAGAGTAGTGACAGCCCCGAAGCACAGACTTGCTCAAGATGTTCTAGGTCAAGTCTACCTTTCGAGTCAACACGGAGGCTAACAATTTCTGCCAATCCTTTTTTAGATAAGGCATAACAACTATCTAAAACTGCCTTGTGTTCAACTGGCAATACAGCGATACGATGCTTGGTTTTGGAACTAGCATCAAAAGGTATACTGCCCTGAATTGCTAAATTAATACTCTCAGTTGCTCCTGAAGTAAAAATTACTTCTTTTGGTGAGGCGACAATTAATTTAGCTATGTGAATAGCCGCCTGTGAGACAGCTTCTTCTGCTTCATCACCGTAGGTATGATCGATGCTGCTAGCATTACCAAATGCTGTTGTCATAAAATGCAGCATCTGGTTCACAACCCTTAAATCGACTGGGGTTGTTGAATGGTAGTCGAGGTAGATGGGATAACTTTTACGCTGTATATCAGTAGTTGGCAAAGAGTTTGAGGCTCTCCTGACTTGAGGGCTATAAGGAAATTTGGTCAGGGTGGTATGCTCCCTGGAACTCATAGAACCAGACCCGCTTTCCTGGCGCTGATGAAAGAGAGCGCCCACACTTTCCTACTGGAAGCCACACAGCGGACGAAAGCTACCGCGTCCTGTCTAATGGCGACGCAGTAAATCCGGTCGCTCTTGACAGACTTGAGGCTCAGCCCTGTTCATCTGTCAGCTTCCCAGCTTTTTTAGAATAAAGCAATAAAAGAATGGATGTAACCCTTGGCCAAGACAATAGGTTTTTACCAAAACTTCAACCTGGATTTAAAACGCCTCAGCACAGCTTTACTGTGTGTACAGGCGAATCCTGAACTAGGTCATGATGCATTAGCTCAGTGCATGGGTGTCAATCGTCCCGTTGCCGAGGGGTTCTCCGCGTGGCTACGCCACACAGGTTTAGCAACTCTTCACCACGGTGAACAACGTCAGCGGGTACTAACCTACGAACTGACGCCCTTTGGTCAGTTGGCAAGTCAGTACGATCCAACTCTGACAGACCTGGGAACGCAGTGGGTACTGCATTATTATCTATCCACCGAACACACTGATCGTTCTGATGCTTGGCGCATTCTGATCAACGAGTTCCTATCCCCAGGCTTGACCATCACGAGTGACAAGTTTGGCTCATATTTCGCCAGTGTTATGGGTAGTGAGGTCAAGAATCGCTCGGCGCTGAGCAAAGACCCGCAAACCGCCTTGAGTACATATGTACGCCCACAAGCCTTAGGCAGATTAGGAATTTTGACCAAGCAAAAAACGACCTACATCGTAGGTCACCCAACGCTGCCGCACATCTACGTGGTGGGATACCTGCTGTTTGACTGGTGGCAGCGTCGCTACAATCAGACAAACACCCTGCGTTTCGCGCAGTTGTGCAAAGAAGAAGGCAGCCTTGGGCGTCTGTGCCAAGCGGATGACCGACAAGTGCGGCAGTTCGTGGTTGAACTAGCAGGTCTTGGCTACTTGAGTTTCTCGGAAACACAACACGAGCCAGTTAACCGACTAGATCTTGAGTCACCACACGTCTTGCTAGAACGTTACTACAGACAGCAATGAACTTTGACGCTCTTGTCAAAACACTTGAGGAGTACATTTACCTTGTCTGTCAAGAGCAAGCCCGCTACCGAGTTCTCTGGGTCGTCGGGAAGCCTCGTTCTGGAAAGACGTTGCTTAGCCGTACCGTCTGTCAGCGCACTGGCTGGAAATATATAGACTTCACGCTTGACCCTGGTTTTTTAGATAGTCTGGTTGGACGCGAAGAAATTTATCGTCCCGAAGATTTTTTGGGAACTCTAAAGTTGATAGGTAATGAGGCAGCGGCTGAAATCGTTGTGCTTGATGAAATTGAACCCTTGTTAGGGTGGTGGACTTGGGAACAGCAAGAGGTGTTCTTTAAGCAAGTTGGGCGTGCTACCCGTTTGCAGACAGGCATTGTTCTGGTGACCCGTTCGCGCACGAAAGAGCAGCTAGCAAAGATCTTGCCCGGAATGAATCACATATTTGAGATGCCCCAAGGAGTGCAGCTATGACACGAAGGATGCGGGAACTAGTCCAAGTACAGGGTGGGTTCAAACCCTCCGTGCAACTGCCTGGTGACTTTTTTGATGAGTCGCTTAACCGCCACTTCGTTGAAAGCTACATCCCAACTCAAGAAACGCTCGACATCTTTATGGGTGTTCGAGATAGTTTGCAACCCAATTCTGAGCAACGCGCCCGGTCATTTGTCGGTACATATGGCACAGGTAAATCTGACCTGATGCTGATGATTGCGAACTATGTCACTCGTTCACCTGACGACCCTCTTTTGGCTCCCTTCTTTGAACGACTGCGCCATCTAAATCACGCTAAAGCTGAAGCTATATATAAAGCTCGCTTGGGAAAACCACCCTTCTTGCTAGTGCTGTTGCAAGCCGATACGGCTGTTACTTTTAGTAGTTTTGTGTTGCAGGGTTTGGCTGAGTCTCTTGAGGATAAGGGTTTAGAAGATTTGTTGGGAAATACTTATTATCAAGCAGCTTTGAACCAGATTGAAGAATGGGAACGTGGTTATCCTGATACGATTAAGCGGTTGTCAGAAGTTTTGGAAAATGATTATGGTCGCACGCTGAATCAACTAAAACATGACCTAAAAAGTTCACGGGGGGACTCAGCTTTGGAAATGTTCCGTCCCGCTGCACAGAAAGCAAGTGGTACACCATTTCAACCGACTGCTGTCATCCAAAGACCCTCGGAAGCTTTTGCTGGTGTGGCAAAAAATGTTGTAGCAAATGGTCAGTATAGTGGCATCTTTGTCATAGCAGATGAGTTTACTCAGCTGCTTCAGAAACTGGGGGAGTCACCAACAGCGGCAGATAGCAAGGGCATTGATAATTTAGCGGAAGCAGCCGTCCGCTCTGGGCAAAATCAACTCCATTTTTATGTGGTTAGCTTACAAAGTTTTGCGAGCGCTCAGGGCAGTACTCAGGTGGCACAGGCGGCACTGGAACGCAGTGGGGGACGTTTTAGCCAATATGAACTGCGATCGCAAAACACGGAAGAATTGATTGGTGCGTCCATTGTCAAACTTATATCTCCTGACCATCTCTTCGACAATGCAGAAAGGCAGCGTGACGACTTACTCACACTAGCTATGCGCTTATGGGGCAGTCGTGCTACAGGAAAGATAAACCGTGAATGGGTGCAGGAGAAGGTAGTACAAGGATGTTTTCCCTTGCATCCGCTAGCTACTTATTGCTTACCACGATTGAATGCAGTGCTGGCACAGAACGAACGGACAATGTTTAGGTTTATCTGGGATGAAGACCGGGGTCTAAACCGCTTCATCTCTGAAGCTAGCGGCGAGGCTTCCGATGGTTGGATATCGTTACTATCACTGGATAAATTATTTGGATATTTCGAGAGTACCCTTGAAGAGAAGCGTCCAGATTTACTACAAGCCTATCAAGAAGCTAGTCAAACTCTGTCACCTCAACAGATAGAAAATGGGATAGAAGGGCGTTTACTGCGAGCCTTAGTGATGCTGGATGTAGCTAGCGGTGACGCCTCCTTGCGTGCCGATCGCGACTTACTGCGCCACGTACTGGGTTTGGCTTCCTCAAAAATGTCAGAGGTGGCGGATGCACTCAATCAACTAGAACAAGCTGGGATTGCTTACCCTTCCCAAAGTGGACATTACCAACTGGTGAAACAAGGGCGTGCTAATCCGCTGGAACTTCGTCGCCTGATTGAGCGTAGAGCGCAAGAGCTTCCTGGCTCTCCTGTCGAATTATTAAATGCAGACGTTCAATATAAGCCAGATGATGTTGATGCACAAAAATACAACTCACAACGTAGTACAGCTCGCCATCTCACTGCCCGTCTCGTTAGCCCAGCGGGGCTGTCAAGTCCAGTAGCCTTAACACAAGCTCTACAGGGAAAAGATGGCTTGTTATGGTATGTTATAGCCGCCTCAGAGCAGGAGCTAGTGCAGGCCCGCTCTACAGCTTCGCAACTAACAGCTCAGCATGACCAGTTGGTTGTGGCTGTGCCCAGTAAACCAACTGACTTAATCATGCGATTCCAGCGAAAACGCGCTTTAGAAGACTTGCGAGGCAGTCAAAACTATCAAACTCCAGACTATCAGGATCTTCTCATCGACACTGGCTTAGTGGGGAAGGACTACACTACAGCTTTTGAGCAGGCGCTACGCTTGTTCGAGCAACCTTCAAACTTTGAGTGGTTTCATAAAGGGTGCACCGTAACAGTCAATACACCTGCTCATCTCAGCCTGCTGGCAACAAAAGTTATGAACGAAGTCTTTTCAACTACGCCAGCGCATAGAACCCGACAGCACCTCAAGCCCAGTGGAAAGCTAAAGGAGAACCTGCTAAACAAACTCTTACAAGCTCCCTTCACGCTTCCGGTAAAGAGAGGAAAGACGGCAGAGGAAGCTGTTCTTTTGGACGGGGCACGTGAATTGGGATTAATTAATCAAGTTGATCAGGAAAAAGGGTTTGCCATCTACGAGGTGTATCCGCCACCATCTCAACAAAAACATAGCAATGCCATCTGGCTTTTGCTCGATAAGCAATTACGCCAGGGAGTTTCTTGGTCGGAAGTTTTAGACACATTGCAAAGGCGACCCTACGGGTTATACTCGTCTGTTCTGCAACTGTTCGCTGCCGCTTTCTATCGATTCAATCAAGACTATTTGGAAGTGTATATCGCAACAGCAGCAGGCGATCGCCCCATCGACGTTACTGGTAAACAGATTATAGATATGGTTGAGTCGCCAAGACGCTTTGTGGTGCGCTACCAGCCATTGACGGATACACAGCGCAAGTTTCTGCGCGGACTAGCAGAACGTGCTCTTTACCCAGGCAGGGAGTTTCGTATCCAGACGGGGGAAACTGCCTCTTTACGCAACCGTGTTGCGAAACTACTTCGTTTATGGACAAATGAGATTTCGATTGTTGCCCAACAAGCTTCTGATGATGAACTAGCTAGTGTCCTACAATCTGTTTCTTCAGAAACCATCTCGGCGTCCGTAGCTCTTATGGAAACAGCTTGTCAACCTAGCGAACCAGAAACAGCAGCAGCTTTACTAGAATATTTGCCAATTCGCTTAGGATTACCAGATGATAGTTCACAATGGACTGATACAGAGCTAGATAAAACTCTGGCTTATCTAGAGAATGCTTGCCAGCAATTGCGCCAATTCATGAAGAAATTTAAGGAGCGCATGGCGTGGCAAATTGGTCAGTGTTTTGGATTGACTGAGCCGCCAAATGACTGGAATGATGCTTTGAATGCAGCACGGAAATGGCGTACTCAATCAGTCGGTGCATTACGTTCTACACATTTGGGAGGGAACCCAGATGCACGCGATCTTCTGTACGTTCTGGATGATGCCTCATACAAGTTTGAACGGGCTTTTTTAAACGAACTAGCAGAACAATGGAAACTGCTTCCTTTTGACCAGTGGCAGACGATTAGAGTTCAAGACGAATACCTACAACGTTTGAGACAGGCGAAAGCAGATGCAGAAGCTAAAGTAGCTGAGTTGGGGTTGTCATCACCTCAAACGACTGCAACAGGAGCTGCGACGGCTACAACTGCCCCTATAACCGCTACAAAAAGCTCGGTTGCTGCTACAAAAAGCTCTACAACTGCTCGAACTGCCCCTGTCGCTACAAAAAGCTCGGCTACTGTTAAAAAAACCTCGGCGAGCGCTACAAAAAACTCTGCCACTGCTACAACCAACTCTGTATCTGGAGAATCTAATTGTTCATCAGCGTCTCCACAAACCGCTGAAGGAATAATTGTGAAGGAGCCAGATAAGAGTGCTGATACTATTAGCGCAGTAGACCAAGCTTTTACCCAGGTTAAGGCAATCTTTGAAGGTCTTTCTCCACCAGACCGATATGCTTTGTGGGAGCGCTTGCGGGAGGAGTACGACCCGCGATGATTGTACGCAAAAAATACAGAAGCTAGTAGGTCATTTGACATACACTGCGCCATTAGTCAGTAACACCTTGCACTAGATAGGCAACTGTCCTATCAATTGAGAAATGGCGTTTTTCATGAGCATTTGACCCACTAGCATCAGAGTCAAGCTGACGAAGGAGCATAAAGAAACGAGCCATGAGCAGCAATAACGTCCGGCTGCAGAACCTACGTGGCTTTACCGTAAGGATACGCCGCGCCAATGAAACTATCGGTACAGGCATTGTCGTTTCAAGGGACGGCAAAATTGTGACTTGTGCTCATGTTGTGAGTGAAGCAAGTGGTCAGACAAGAGTCACGAAAGATGTAGAAGTGGGGGTGTATTTTCCCCAGCTTTCCAGTGGGGAAACCAAGTCGCGGCGAGCCAAAGTTGTAGCCTACTTTCCTCACCATGACGATGACGTGGTATTGCTGCAAGTGGTCGGGGAACCACCACCCCTGGCTCCGGAGCAGATTGCCGTGTTGGGAACGGCGGAACTGTCGCAAGGTCATGAATTCCGCAGTTATGGCTATCGCGAGTTGGATAACTATGCTTCTGGATACGTCGAAGGGAAAATTATGGGCTCAGTGGAGTCTTTCCCAGGCAAGTTTTTGCAAGCCGATCCGGTAGAACTGAGAACGCGGGACATTCGCCCTGGAATGAGCGGTGCAGCCGTGCTGGATGTCGAACGCAATCTCGTGGTGGGCATCATTGCCAGACGCTGGAATCCTGGTGATAGCTCTGTGGACGATAACATCGGCTGGGCTGTTGATGCCTGCGTCCTCGCCTTCGAGCCGATGAATCTACTTGTGCAAGATGCACCTCTCCCATTGCGCCCAGCACTCCAGCCTAAAACGGATATTGACGCAGCGAGTATGGAGGCTGTATCTCACTCCAGTCTCGCCCTGAATAGTGCGCCGCCGCCGCTGGCAGAATGGGTTGGGCGGGAAGAGTTACTAAAGTTGATCGGCGAGGATTGGGCTGA
Organism: Allocoleopsis sp.; assembly: GCF_036703385.1. Lineage (NCBI taxonomy): Bacteria > Bacillati > Cyanobacteriota > Cyanophyceae > Coleofasciculales > Coleofasciculaceae > Allocoleopsis > Allocoleopsis sp. The sequence goes on from NZ_DATNPA010000128.1 coordinate 9,845, forward strand.
CCCCAAGCGCCGTGTGACCGGACTAATCGGCTTTGGCGGTGAGGGGAAGAGTAGTTTAGCTCGTCGCTGGTTGGACGATTTACTGCAAGAGCGGTCGCAACCCCAGCCTAAAGGTATCTTCTGGTGGAGCTTTTACGAAAAGCGTAGCGTGGATGAGTTCTTTGAGGCGGCGTTGACATATATGGGAGGTGGGCGAATTGACCCACGCCAGTTTTCATCGGTCAACGCGCAGGCACATCTCATTGCAGCGATGTTAAGCACAGGGCGCTATTTATTTATCTTGGACGGGCTGGAGGTTTTACAGTATCAGGAAGGCGATCAATACGGTCTGCTCATCAGCGCTGACCTACGGGAGTTTCTTGGCTACTTTGCTGCGCCAGGACACGAGTCATTTTGCCTGATTACCAGCCGCGCCCCGGTGCTAGACCTGATTGACTACACCACCTACACCCACCGGGATGTGGAGCGCCTCAGTCCCAATGACGGGCGTGCCTTGCTACAGAAGGTGGGCGTTAACGGCTCTGATGCAGCATTGGAGCGGGTGGTGCAGGATTGGGATGGTCATGCCCTCACTCTCAGCTTACTAGGGTCTTACCTGGTGGATTGGTACGAGGGCGATGTAGCCCACATCAGGGACATCCCGGCCCCAAGCGCAGATGAACCCCTTTATGAGCGGGTGCGCCGAGTGCTGCGCCGCTATGACGAGCATCTGACGGAAGCTGAACGCGCCTTTCTAATACTGTTTAGCGGCTTCCGCAAACCTGTGGAAGAGATAGCCTTTGCACAGGTGTTCCGATCCCAAATAGATGACAATGCCATCAATGCGCCCATCGTTGTGTTAGACGACACAGAATTTGAGACTTTACTCAAGCGCCTGGTTAACTACCGAATTTTACGCCGTGCTCCCGATGCACACTACTACACAGCTCATCCGTTAATTCGTGACTACTACTATGCCTACTGGACTAAAGATGACTGTGCCTGGGCTCAAGCTACTCATGTCGAGTTGGCTAAATACTATCTTTTTATTCACGAAAGAAACTCATCATTTATTAGCAAGGTACTGCATGCATACCATGCCGGAGGCTCTGATGAGGCGGAGCGTATCTATGATGAGTTTATTAGTGAGTCTATTGATAGGGCGATTTTCGGTGACTATGAGCCACTCATTCCAACATTGGAAGACTTAGCACCCTTGATTGAGGTGGTACATCACTCGTGCTGTGCTGGGCTCTATGATGAAGCAGCAGGTATCGAGCGTGAACTTATTGATCAGGACAACCTTCGTGATCGTTTACTGGTTCACCGCCTAGGTGCTTATGAAACCCAGCTATCACTGATGCTGGAGTTTTTCCCAAATGGTGACATCTCACAAGAACCGCAGGTAAGTGACCCCAATGAAAAGCGTTTCATTCTAAATGAAATCGGCTTCTGCCTGGTGCATTTGGGACGTTTGGCAGAAGCTGGCTCATTTTATGAGCGTGGTCTGAGCATCACCATAAAAATGAGAGATGGGTGTAACTCCAGCATCATCTGTAGTAATCTTGCAAGGTTGTACGCTCACCTGGGTGCGCTTACTAAAAGCGAGAACATAACTCGCAAATCACTGGAATTTGCGGCTCACGCGGAAAATAGGACTTTAGAAGAAAAGCTCGTTGAGAACAGCTCATTAGCTCTCCTCGCATGGATATTTCACCTACGCGGTAACTTAGAGGAAGCAAGTGCAGCCTTTCAACAGGCAGAAGCATTTATGCAGGAAACCGCTCAAAGCCTGTTCGTCTACCTGTACAGCGTAGATGGTATTCAATACGCTGAGCATCTACGACGTTTGGGAAAAATAGCCTATGCCAAGCACATTGCAGAGGCAAGTCTCAGGATGTGTAAAGATTATCCTGATGAACTTATCAATAGCCACCGCATTCTAGGAGATTTGGATGCCGATACTGGACAGCACGAGAGTGCCTGCCAACATTACGACACAGCACTCAAAATCGCACGGAGTATTTCTCATCGCTCAGGGCTGATTGAAGTGCTAAGGTCGCGGGGACGCTGGGCGGCACGGCGTAGTGAAATCGAGGCAGCACGAAGCGATCTAGATGAGGCGTTGGGCTACGCGGTTGCAAGTGGCTATCGCGTCTATGAGGCAGATATTCGCGTGGGACTGGCGTGGGCGCATCTGGCAGCGGGTGAGGCGTCAGCAGCACGGGCAGAGGCAGAGCGATCGCAGCGCATGAGTACGGAGATGGGCTATCACTGGGGTCAAGTAGACGCGGCAGAGGTTTTGTCGATGCTGGCTTAGGGGAGTGATGCCCGTGGTGAATAGGTGAAGTGTTCTTCTTCACCCAATGGCGGACATATCTAATAAAACTAATGATTACTATCTATTGTGATTTCCACTGCACGCAGCAGGTTGAACCGGATGACTACACCTTGCTCGTCAATCGAATTCAAGACTATATCCCTCTAAGGCAGCATTTACGCCGCGCTCTAGACGATGAGGATCATAACTACACTGTTTACGTACAACATCGCATTTTAGCTCAGTGGCTAGGCGATTTGCGTGACTACGGTTCACAGTTTGTTCGTTGGGAAGAGATTAATCTACGCGATCGCTTTCGACAAAAGTTTGATTTTCCGCTGCCTGCTGAACTGGACGAATCTGCTATTCAAGATTTGCAGCTACTCAATTTACCTGCTCCCGATTATGCAGCCGCAAATGACCCGGCTGGGTGGATTCTCAGTCAATGCCTTGCTCCTGTCTGGAGATACACCAAACTATATCAAGGTCATCTAGCAGATTTATCAGCATGGGCTGTACAGGCTGAGCAGATTCCGCTCTCACTTATACCACTCTCTAAAGCACGATTGACTCAATGGATAGAGGCTGATAAGCGCTATCAGATTTTTCTTCAATGCACCGGACAAGATAGCTGGCAGCAGGCAGGTGAGGCGGTTCTCTTGCGTTGGGCTTTGCGCTCTTATCCGACTAACTTTACTCTGCGCCAGAAATTAGATTATACATCAGTCGAAGACTGTAGTCGCCACGCCGACTTATGCCGCGATCTATTGAGTAAATACGACACTGAACTGAAGCATTTCTGGGTTTCGTGGCTGGCAGCCAATCCTACACAGGAAGACCTGATGGTTGCTATTCAGTGGATGTCCGGATTAACTGATACTGAATTAAATATTTTGGAGCAATGGGTACAGGAAAATCCCAACCACCTGACGCCTACACTCGTTGACATCGTTAAGCAGCGATTCTCTCTGTTACCTCAATCTGGTGCCGTGTTAAGACGACTGGAATCGCTTGTCCCTCCGTCTTTACCTCAGATGCCAGATAATAGTTGGTCTACCGAGGAATGGCTCAATTGGGTGACTGTTGAATATATGCCCTACTTTGCTTGGGTGATTCGCAATCGGCAACAGCGGGATTTCCAAATTGAGTTGGCTAATCAGTTTGCGGATTGGATGATTCGTAACTATCCTCGGCTACTATTTAACCCCAATTCCCCCATTGTTACCAGCCAGCTAAGCCGAATTCAAGAATTACTTGACTCAAAACAAGCAGATGTCGTCTTGTGGTTTATTGTTGATGGGTTGACTTGGTGGCAGGGGAAGAAACTTTCTGCCATTTGTGCAGAGAGTGGTATGGGAGTCACAGAAATACGTCCTACTTTGTCAGCATTGCCTTCAGTGACATCTATTTCTAAGCGAGCGATCGCACAGGGATATCTTGACCGAACAACCACAACAAAGCCTATCTCACAGATACTGGAGACTCGGCTTGCAAGTGACACAACATCTGTTTGCGTGTATACGCAACCCCACGAAATGGAATTGGCAATACGGGCACTCTCACACGAGAAAGATGCGCTCACAGCTAACTCGAAAACCAGAATCTATGCCTTACTTTACAATGCCCTTGATGAGCAAAACCACAATAGTAAGGGGTTTACTGATGACGAGAGTTTTGATGGTCATTTGAAGCGGATAGCAAGTTTAGCGAGTCAAAGTTTTCAGCAATGTCTCAAACAAGGCTTGAAGGCTTTAGCGCTTGTCATCAGCGATCATGGCAGCACGCTTTTACCACATCAATGCGCTGTCAACAAATTACCTAGCTTTGCCTCTGAGTTTAATGACGATGACACACCAGAAGATGAAGCACTAGGTAAAAGCAAAAGCACCTATCAAGGAACACGCGCCTGTGCCATTGAGAAAACACTCTTAGCTGATGACTTAGACAATCTTGAGTCGGATTGGTACTATCTCTCAAAAGACTCATATAATTTGCCTCATGATTTTCTCATTCCAAAAGGCTACGCAGCTGTAGAACGTCGTCCCAGAGGCTGGACGCACGGTGGTGCAACACCTGAAGAGACGGTTGTGACTTTCATTGAATTACAGCCTGCGCCAATTCAAATCACACAGCCCATTGTCAAGATAGAAGGCTACTTGACACCAAGTCAGGCGAGTGTCTTGCGAGTGGTACTCGTGAATCCTAACTCAGTTCCATTGAGAACAGTTCGACTAGCGATCGCTGGCACTCAAGCAACTGTAACATGGAGTGCAATACAAGCCGCTTCACAGTCGTCTGTCGGTGAACTCAAGGCTCCTGCTGCAAGCAGTAGAGGTCATACCCAGATTCTTGAGTGGTTGCTGACCTGTGAGGGTGGGGGTCGTAGCTGGCGATTCAGCGGTCAAACAGAAGTGTCTGTTCGGCGCTTCCAAGTCAGCCAAGTGGATGAATTATTTGAGGATATGTTATGACCCCTATGACCCTTCGTGACCGCGAAGCTGGGTTTTGAGTTTCTTGGGAGTAGCGATGACACTAACGTTTGAAGACAAGGCAAGCCAGCACTACAGTGAGGTCTGTGTAAATAAAGGGTTGGTACGCAAGGCAGGACTTGGCGCACGCAGTCTTCCTGTATACGTCAGTGAGTGGATTGTGTCTCGCCATGCCACAGACAGCAACCTAGATGAGGTGGCTCGTCAGCGAATGCAGGATTTCATCAACAAACATCTGCCATCCAAAGACCAGAAGGAGCGCCTCAAAGCCAGGTTACAGCAAGGAGAATCGCTCTTGACCCTGGATGAGTACAGTGTCGAAGTCAACTTGCAAACCAACGACTTAATGTTGAAGATTCCTTGCTTGGACGAAAAAAAAGCTGGGATTGAATCCCACATCGTTGAAAACTACCCGCTGTTATTGGGAAGTGGTGTTTGGGGTGTAGGCAGGTTAGAGTATCAGCCGCCAGATGAGATCATGCGTATGCCGGGGCGAATTCACATGGTCGATTTTCGCCCCATGCAAGCTGCCAGTATTGATATAGAGCTTTTCTGCGAACAACGCAAGCATTTCACACTCGCTGAGTGGCGCGATTTGCTGGTAAGCAGTATGGGTTACAATCCCAGTTTTTACTCACCAGAGCAGCAGATGCTACTCGTTACTCGCCTGATTCCCATTGTTCAGGAGCGTGTTAATTTAATTGAGTTAGCGCCGAAGGGGACTGGTAAATCTTTTGTCTACCTGAATTTATCGCGTTATGTTCGCTTGATATCAGGTGGCAAAGTTACGGCGGCAGTGCTATTCCACAATAATGCTACTAACCAATCCGGTCTGTTGACGCAATTTAATGTAGTCGTTTTCGACGAGGCGCAGACGCTCTCTTTTGATAATCCGGGTGAGGTAGTTGGGGTACTCAAGGACTACTTGGAATCAGGGCGCTTTTCACGGGGAGGCAAACAGCAATCAGCAGCAACGGCTGGTATAGTTATATTGGCTAACATTCCACTCGATGCTGACGGGCAACCCCGTTTTAGCAATCTTTTTTTGAATCTGCCTCAATTCCTGCGGGAAACGGCTTTCATCGATCGCATTCACGGTATCCTTCCCGGTTGGAAGCTGCCGAGAATTCAAGAGACAGCAATTTCTAACAATATTGGATTCAAAGCTGATTTTTTAGGTGAAGTTCTCCATAGTCTGCGTCACCGAGCTGGCTATACAGAATATGTCACAAATTATGGCAAAATCCTGGGGACGAAGGATGTGCGCGATCGCAATGCTATTGAGCGACTAGCTGCTGGTTATCTCAAGCTTTTGTTTCCCGATTTGCAGTTAAGCCATGATGAATTAGTAGAATACTGCCTGCGTCCAGCGGCTTCTCTACGGCAGACTGTCCGCGATCAACTTGCAGAAATGGACCCTGAGTATAAGCAACTGACTATAGAAGTAGCGTAATCGTGCTATTGCAGGTCACGATACCATATCTAGAAAACTTCTCAAAGTAATTATTCACCCCGAAAGATATTCCAAAAATTCAGCTATTGCTGCATTTCTTATTCTTCTTGCCCGCTTTTCTCCGACATAACGCATCATGTTTTGCATATCTGCTTCAGACGTATCTATAACATCCTGAATTGTTAGCAAGTTATGCTCCTTCAATTTATTCTTTTGCCATTCACTTAAGTCTAAGATGTCAATAGATTTACGGAGTTGAGTATAAAGTATTGCTATTAAGTCATCAGCGGATTCTTGCTGTATATCAATAGCCAAGCCTTGAAACAATCGATTTCTTATACCGTACTCTGTAAATCTTTGTAGGCTAAGATTTCTGGCTCTAGTCATACCAGCATTAGTCGGACTAGCTTCAAGAGATAATACGCATCCAAATTTTAGTTCATAGCGAGTCCCAAACTCAGAATTAGTTCCACGAACAGCCTCTCCATTCTTTCGGACAATCCCTGTATATTCGAGAAGCCTCAATGCTTCTTTTACTGTTTCTGGAACATCTCTATGAATCCAAAAGTAGCAGGTAGATTCATTATATTCGGCTCGCGTTTCATTTTTTTGTCTTGTAGCAGGTAATACATCATTCTCAATAAAATTTCTACCCCAATCTACTAAAAGTTTATGTCCTTTGTATTTATCACCGAGTCCAGTATGCTCAGTCCATATATCTGTTCTGTAGAAGTTTTTAATAACTTCATTAACATCTTTTGTCCTCATTTTTGGACACCTTTCAACTGTTTTTAACAGCATTCTGGGATTTCCACTGGCTGAGTAGGCAAGAACATTAAAATTTTCCCTATGCTCATTTATAGATTTTGCTAAATTTTCATCGGCTTGTCTCAAGACAATATCTTTCATGCTTGCTAAATATTCATCACTTAAAATATCTCTTTCTATTCTTAAATAAGTTGCGTCATGAGACATTTCAAAGGTGTTACCATAAGAGGTAACACCAGGATACACTGCTGCCTTACAACTAATATATGGCGACCTCAAATCTCTAAAAAGAGTAAAAAACTGTCGTTGTTGTTCTGGTCTAAAAATATGTACAGCTTCATCAAAAAAGAAGCATATTCTCTTAACATTTGTATCTTCGCAAATTTCCTCTATAGCATCCTTAAAATGTACTAAATCTGGAATTTGCTCTGGAGACACTGCCTCTCCAGAACCCTTATATGAATCTTCATATGCTTTGTAAATCTTGTTGAACTTTTGTTCAAGACTTTCGGGATCTGCTTCCCTATTCGACAATAGGGCGGTAGCAGGACTTGCTCCTATAAGCAGTCCTTTTCTACGTAAAGCTCTTATTAGCTTGTAGCAAATAGAAGCTAGCATCCAATGCTTAAACTGTTCTGGATCATTAGTATGAATAAGTGAACTAGCAACAAAAGTTATATATACTGGTAGAATTCTATCTACAGTAAAACTATTATCTAACTCGACTTCTGCCATACGTATGAGAAATGATTTACCTGTACCACGACTTCCTTCAAGAATTACAGAATCTGATGATTTTAAAGAATCAATTATTTCTCTATCTTGTCTGGTACTTACAAAAAAATCCTGAATTTTATCTAGCTGTATAGACTCTGTTCTAAAATAAAATTCACTCATTTCTATTCTTCCATTGCTCCACCAATGATTTTTCTGATTTCCGCTATATGCCCTACGAATTCAAGCAAATGTGCTTCTAAACGATTAATGCTAGAAGATTCAAGCTTTTTCAGAAATCTTAAAGACAATGCAAAAGAAATAATTTTTGATAAGTTTGAAAAATTGTTTAGCCACTGATTAAAAAGTTGCTCGTTGAATACAATGTTGGATTTATTTACTTCCCAAGTAAATGCGTTTCCATGAACAAATTCAGATAGATTTCTATATGTATCTTTAGCAAGTTTGTTATAGACTTTAACAGAATCCTCTAACTCTGGAAAAAATCCTCTCGCCCATCTCCTGGAAAAAACCCCCTGGTCGGTATCATCTGTATCAACTAATTGATGCCAATATATATCACGTTGACCCTTTTCCCATTCTCGAAAGTCCAATTCATTAGTGGAGAAAAAAATTGCAGATAATGATAGTTCAAGAGCCAATCGCAAAGATGTAAATGATTGTCTGTATAAACCCGAAACTACTGAAAGAGCGGAAAGCTGTAATTCGCTAGCAGCATATTTTAGAATAACCGCCTCTCCTCTAGGTTTAAGGACATCATACCAAGTCAATAAATCATCAACAAAAGAATGAATTTTAGCAAGTTCATTATCCCTTTTTAGGGATTCATTCATAGTGATGCTTGATGATTCAAAAATATCTTTATAGTATTGATGTAAGTCCATCTTTTTTGCGATCGCATTCTCATGTTCAGCAGTAATTTGCTCCTTATAGGCAAGCCGTTCTAGCATGGTCTTCCCCCGAGTCCAAGTATAGTGTCTTCAGTCACTATGTTCTTGCTCGTAATAGGCGTTATTTTCCTGAACCGACTTCCGTTATTTTATGAGGAATATCAGCCAAAATCCTTGAAAATGCGTAGAGATCACCTGTATTGAGCGGTCAAATGACTTTATTCGCTTCCGCTATTTTCCGGAACCGATGCCCTTATTTTGAAGCACGCCTCCACCCATTCCTCCGCTAGTTCATAACTACGGATTCTTACCCCAGAACCAGCCAAGACGGGATTGACCAAGCCATCTTCAGCCCACTCTTTGAGCCATTCACCAGCAGTACGGTCTGAGACCCCAAACCAAGATTCGATATCTGAACGGTTGATGAGGAAGGGATTCTCGACTCCATCGAGAACTCGCGCCAGAAGTCTCGTGAGAACTTGTTGTTGCTGACGCGGTAGTCTTTCCCAAGGGGGAGCATCAGGAGCCGCTCCTTGATAGAGAGATTTGGCTTTGGCTTGCAGTTCATCGGCTGCACGCGCCATCGTCTCGACAAAGTAGAGCAGCCAGGGTGTGTGGTCAGGGTCGTGACGACCTTCGTAAAAGTTCACTGGCAGCCCCATCTGCAAGTTTTGGTAGTAGCGATCGCGGTCAGCATTGAAATATTCATCAAAAGAGAAAAACCCACGCATCCGGTAACTAGAACGCCACAGTTCAGCAGTAGCCAGAAGTCTGCCTGTACGACCATTCCCGTCGTCAAACGGGTGAATGCTGAGAAAGCGGTGCGTGAGGATGCCTGCACGGATAGGGGTTGGAAGTTCTGCCGTCGCAGGTGAAGATAGCCAATCGACTAATTCGCGCATCAACATAGGCACATCCCCTGGTTCAGGTGGTCCGTAATCGATGGTTCGCGTGAGGGTATCTACAACGGGACATTCTGTGATTCGATACTCGCTGCGGCTGCCTCGCCGCCCACGACCGCGCACAATCACGATTCGATGTAGTTCTTTGATAAATGCTTCCGTGATGGGTGTTTGTGCTTCGGCAAATTCCTCAACCCGGTCGAGCGCACGCCAATAGTTACGAACCTCTTGTTCTGCATCACTTCCTGTGCGATCGCTGCGAGCGATCGCCCGACGGACAGCTGCTTCATCTAAGGGGTTGCCCTCAATTTGAGTTGAGCTGCGCGTACTCCTTTGCAAAGCATCGTGGCGCAGGCGCAGAGTTGTATCGGGTGGAAGGGGTAACACCTCGATGACAGCACGCGCCCCTTCGATGACTCCCAAATGCCTTACCAGATCGTGACTATAAGTAAAGCGTGGTACAAAACTCATTGATTAACGTATCGCTCTTGCGGCTAAATAAGATTGAAAGTCCAAAATATCTATGAAATTTCCGTCATCGTCATAGGTGACAAGCTAGGCATAGCAATTCATCATCTGGCTATTTTTACTTGTACCTCAGCTTAACTGCCGCTCAAGCCAGCCACCCATGAATTCGCTCCCAAAGGATGTCGCACATACGCTCAGTTCTCTTGTCTACCAAAGACTTATCCCACTGTCCAGTCACTCCCAGCTGCACAATAGGCGTAATGTGATGCTTGTGTGACGTGTTCTTCAACAAATTAATTGTGTCGTCTTTCAAATCAACCCCATTGTCCTCCGCTTCCTTCTTTAAAGCGGCTAATTTAGCGGGATCTGTTTCTGATAAATGTCGGTAGTAAATCCATTTTTCAATCCACCCTTTATTACTGGCAGAAATGTTAATCTCTGTAGGGAGAAGTAGCAGGTTTCCAATCTGCTGATAATCATTATTCTTATACAGTTCCGTGTCCCAATTTGCGCCATCAGGCGCTTGTTTCGGTTGTTGAGGCGCTACATGCTCAATACTCTTAAAATCGTCAGAACGCCATTTAGCTGGTTCCAAATATGGATAGGAACCAGATGTACCAATTTTCATCAAACCTGGATTGGTTTTATCCGAAATGGTATCGTGTGAAGTGACAAACAGCGCAAACTTACAAACTGTTTTTGCATTATCGTATCTTAGATACTGCTTTGCCTTGTTCTTCCAGTCATCTTTTGTTCCTATCCCTTTTTCTAGGAGGACATCCATAAAGTATGTCTTTAGCGCTTTAGCAGTTAGTCCAGAATTGCCTTTTTCCCATGACATCTGCTCGCGAAGTAACTTCCTATATACGTCGTCAAGACCCACATTCGGTAACGCTGACCGCCAAAGCGTGAAGAAGGCTGCAACGGCTTTGCAGGCAAAAACAAACTCATTATCCGCATTGGGTTCCTTACGGATAGCAAGAGCGTAAAAGCGACTTAGGACTGTGTTTGCCATTTTATGTCCTGCATCCTGAAGATACAGGACGCAGAGTGCCGCCTGCTTTCTATGTGGTTCGGGTACTCCCTCTGTTTCAGGTATAGCGGTAAGTCTATTCGGATCAAAATTGATTGCCTTCAGCCAATACGTAGCGAGATCGCCCATCCTGCGGATGAACTCTTCTCGCTCTGTCATAGATGTACATCCGTTGTATCTTTCAGTCAACCACCTTCTTTGGGCGCTGAACTGGGTAGATAGCTTTGTGCCATCGTGTGTTAAGGCAAATAGGGTGAGATAGTCGTTCGTAAGCTTGTTCTTACTAGACGCGCTCCGCAAGGGACTCAGCAGTTGATCCACTTGCTCGAAATACTTTTTAGATTTTGATTCCTTAAATTCTCCCCTATTTGAGCTAACAACATTGACCACTAATGGCTTGAAAGTTTCAAGTGCAGTCAGGGGTGTTCCTGTGGCATTGAGCGATTGAAACATATCAAACGCCCAATTTTCTGATACTGGCTCAATCAATGTAAAACAGCAACGTTCAAGCAAGTAATAACAAAAAGCAAAAAGCTGTACGAGGGAGCATACTTGCTTTTCAACAGCCGACATTGGAGTTCCACGATTTTCAACCAAAGATTTCAATTCTGGTCTCTCGTAGCTCCACAAATATATTTCAGACATGGTTTCCAGGATTTTCCACGCAGGCGGAAAATCTTCATTAGCTGATTCATGGGCTTTTTCAACGTCGTTCAGCAATGAGTTAATTCTTGTAAGGTTTTTTCCGACGAGCGAACCTTTTGGAGGCTTCGGGAATTCTGATTTGTCTTTGATAGCGCGGATAAAGGATGCCAGAAATGACGAAACGTCAGACCTGTAGTTGTTGTCATCTCCATCAAACGTCCACCCATCGTCTGCCCCCCGGATGATAATTGGCTTTCGAGACGGTGAACCACGCTTTAGATCAAACGAAAATACTTCCAGAAGAGTTGCTAAATAGCTATCAACTGCCTCCTTTATGCCAGCGTAATCATTATCGCTGGGCAATCTTTCCCTTATCTGATGCAGTCGTTGGTAAAGTAGGCAAGCAAGCAAAGCAATTGTTGAGATTCGCTGCTGCCCGTCAATTACGTTGTCGATTCGTGATGGTAGCGCACGGTTGTCTCGTGGGTTAATATTGACAGCAGGATTGCGTTCTGTGACAAGAATAACTGTTCCTAGAAAGCGGATAGTCTTGTCTTCAGCGAGAAGAGCATCAACACCACGACAGATGTCTTCTATTAATTGATCGATGTTTTCTTTGTCCCAACTATATTCCCGTTGATACAAGGGAATGTAATATCCGACCCCTGGTCGCTGAAAGAACGCCGACACCGTCTCGCTTGAAGTGCCGAAAGCTTTAGAGATGTCGAGCATTTTTACTCCTTTCAAAAAACTTCGTCATTAGCTAAAGATGACAAGCTAGGCATGGCAATTCATCATCCTCGCTGTCAAGTACATCTGCTAGTACCTCTGCTAATGGACGATTAGGAGCAGATTTCTTTTTTTCAGCCATCATCTGTTCATGTTTAACCATCGCCCTCTCATGTTCAGCAATAATTTCATCCTTGCGTTCAAGGAGTTCTGTTAGTGTCTCGCCTTGAGTCCAGGTGTATTGCCTACCGTCCTTATGTTCCTGTTCATATCTGACTGCTTGTGCAAACAAATCTGGATGTTCCTCTGCAAGCCTTACCCACTCATATTTGCGCTGAAAAAAACAGAAGAAACAACCAGAGCGACTGCGCCAGCGATAATAGTCTGGTAATCCTATTCCACTTTCCTCAAGGATACGGTAGATATCTGCCTTAACAAGCCCCCGTTCTTTGAATGGAAAAACAGGTTTAATATTGGACTTAATCGTAGAGATGTAGCCCTCACGATTTTCGTCAGCCCGGATGCCAATGTAGCTGATGGCTTCATCATCACCGACAAACTTCTCTAAAGGGATAATCTTCAGCTGCTTTGTACACCAGCGCATCTTGGGTGAGGGAAAAACTCCTCCGTAGACATCAAGCCAATGGTCAAACCCACGCTCGGCACTGAGGTAATGGATTTTAATTCCAAGGCGAGCCTTGATGCGCTCAAGATATTCATAAGTCTCTGGCAATTCTTTCTTGGTATCACAGAAGAAGTATTCCATCTGTGGAACTTCCTTGTGCATCAGGACTGCCAAGGCTGTACTGTCCTTGCCGCCTGAGAGTCCGAGAATGTGTCTAACCCGTTTCTTGCTCATACTTACGATTTTTACGCTTTGCCTGAATCTGATCAACATTGTCCTGAGGCGCTGAACCCAGAACACTTTCAGTAAACTTAGCAGCTAGAGCTTGCTGTAATTGAGGGTTATCACGTAGTATTGGCTTTTCCAAAATTTCTTTACCCAAATCCTCAAGAATTTGGTTCTGACGGTTCTGGTCAATCCAAACCAGCTCATGCTTTTCTTTACCGTCTGGATAGGTGAGTGTGAGCAGGCGTGCGTCGAACCCCTTATTTGTAGAGTTATCAACCTTTGTCCGTATTAAAGTCTCTAGGTTTTTGAACTGCCTAGCAATATCAGTCAGTTTTATCTCAAATCCTGCAACATCCTGATCTGTCCAAGATACAACAGGTCTGTCAGCTACAATCATCAATAGTGCCTCTAGCCATTCCCGCTTGGCTACGGTTTCATCCGTTGCAGCCTTTGTGAAACGATCAAGAAGGCTACCTTTCAGACATTTACCTACTAAATAGTTAGCTCGAACCCGCAAATTTTCCCGCAGCTTTGTCTCGCTACTCGGAACTCCAAAGGCATCGTGGAGACGTGTTTCACATTCATTCAGTAAGCGTTCATAGGCAGTCTGAATCTCGTTGAGTGATTGAATAAGCTTATACTTGAGTGTTCGAGCCTTTGTGCCATCGTCAGCTTCATCAGCAACGATAGGCTCTAACCCGCAAGCTTGAGGTAAGGATGTGAACAGCAGTTCATCTGGTTCTTGAGCATTTTCCAAGGTTTGCAAAACAGCTTTAGCGTCATTACTAATGCTTTGGGTTTTAGTGGTGTAAGCTGGTAGCTTTTTCACAAACTGAAGTAGTGGTTTTACTACTTCTATCAGGGTGGTATTCCTAACCCGTGAAGGCTTCCGCTCATTGGGCTTTTTCAAAATATCTTCCAGTTCCTTAAATACCTGCGCTCGCAGCCCAGCTACCTCAAAATACTTAACAGAAAAACGGGATTGATCTTTAACCAGCAATTCAAAATGTTCTGCCCCCAAAACCGGAATAAACGTACCATCCTTATAAACACCAACATCATCAACGTGGTGCAACAATACAGCTGCTAACAGCACCGGAATAGCTCCTCGTTTGACTCCATAAGGGGGTGATTCCAGATGCTTGTAGAGCAAGTCTAAGTTTCTTGTTTTTTCCTTAGCTTGCAGACAGAAATCGTTAATTGCTTGCCAAACTGACAACACACCTGAGTCTTTTAGGGGGGGGTGGAATCCCCATTCTTCCTTTTCCTGCCTATGAATACCTGTCTTACCAAGCAGCGAATCATACATACTAACTTCAGGACCATTGCCCTGCAAGCCCAATCTTTCCTGCTCTGGGTGCTCTAACATCGCCTCAATCAGTTCCCGTCTGGCTTTGGCTCCTTGGGACGTGAGTTCACGGCGATTGATCAGCTCGTTCCACAATTTGAGACCATCAGGGTAAATCTCGTCACAGACCTCCGACAGCTTCGTATTGAAGTCTGTAACGTGGCTGATTGTTTCTTGTTTCCCCTGAATCCAGCAGACATTTTGATTGATAGCCACATCAAAGGCTTGCTTCAAGCTTTCATCTAGCAATCGTTTGGCGTGTCCTAATCGGTATTCAACTTCGCGCCTAGCAACTGCATCGGTTTGCAGTTGAGGGGCACTGGTTTTGATTTTCTGGAGTGCGGCAAATTCCAGCGCCCTGATTCGCAGTACATCCAGTTTTGTGACACCCAGCACGATGAGCGGTTTTCCATCGGCAGTTTGGGCTGGTACTTTGGTGGTAGGTAATGCCTCATCTAACCAGTACCCGATCAGACCATCGCAGTTATTGTTAGTACAGTGAAGAGTTTCTAAGTTGTTAGAAGCATCGAGATACTGACGCTCAAAGTAGCGTAGAGTGCCGGTTTTGTAGCTGTGACGTTGAGCTACTAAGGTATGAAGAGGAAATATCGCAGACAAAAGACTGGCTAAGGGCTTCGCTTGAGTTTCAACTATTGCATCAATCTCACCCTCAACATCAAAATCAGAACCTTCCCAAATCCGCAATTCATCTAGTTGCCGGAGATGGGTAATAAGTCCTTTTTCTCGAAGGTTATCAATAACTTGCTGCCAGCGGTTTAGTTGGTCGTGGTCTGACGCTTGCTCGCACATTGCCAGCGTCACTAAGCTACGAGTTGCCCTGAGAGCACCAGTGGCAGTCACAAGGTTCAACGTTCCAATCGTTTTCAACACTTGTAGACTGTCAGAATCGAGATGTCTAGCATCTGCGATTAAACTCTGTACTTCTAGCCACCGCTGAAGGTTTGGTCTAGAAGCTAAACCCATGCCGACCGATTCTATAAAGTAGTCGTAGATTCGATGCAGCTTTAGCGTAGGGAGAGCATTTTCCTCAACTGTTTCCTCTTTTAGAAGATTCTTAAAAGATAAGGGTTCATCACTGGTAAGAAATGTAAATAATGAGCGGTCATTCTGGGCATATCGAATGCATAACATCGGCAATACCATCGCCGCAATCGGATGCAATGGGTAGGCATCCGCCAGAACTTTAGGCGTAAGATCGTTTGTTATGTTTCTTGGCAGATATTCAAACCATTCTTCTGCCCATTCATGAATCCGAGAGTGAAATGGAGCTGCCTGAGATCGATCAATTGCTTCACCAATTAACCGCATCATCTGTCCAGCCGACTCATCAAACGGAATATCCTCAAACCGTCCATGAATCTTCTGCCATTCGTTACGCTCTTTTGATGCTAATCTCTGGCTGTACTCGGCAAATGAAGAGTGCAACAGCCCCACTAAATAAACCTGAGAACCGTCTTTTTGAGAAAGTTCAGTTAGCTGCTGTAGCAGATATAAGTCTTCATCCCCCTGATTGGCAGCAGCAAATTCTAGATTCTTGCCCAGTTCATCTATTATCAGTAAGACAGGTGTTTGGGCGGCTTGGGCAACTTCCTGTACTAGGCTTGGGATATTCCTGCTGTCGATGCTTGTGTCTCCACAAGTGATTCCTAGTACCAAGTTTTCTAGTTCTCGAGCGATCGCAAGCTGAGGGCGTGTCCCTTGCCAAAACATTCCGGCACCTCGTTCAAGAGCGCGTATGATTGTGTGGCTTAACGGTTCACGCTGGGACGTGGCTACTGCTCGAAAAACCCCCCGCTCTGGTAAATTTGCTTCCAGTGTCCGGTACTCAGAACTATCTGAACCGAGTGCAACAGCAGCGATATTCAATGCGGTGTGACGCATCGGATTCGTTGCTGGCGCACAAAGAGAGGCTAAATAGTGAGCAAAGGCAGACTTCCCGGTGCCATAGACGCCCGTCAACGTCCAAGCGCGGGTAGATTGAGTTCCCGTGAGTGCAGCCACGATGCGTAGTAAGGTATCTACTGCCCTCTCAGTGAGGACGTATCCTTCGACTGTGTTAGGCAGTTCCAAGTCCCGCTCTAGATTGATAGAACGAGAGTAACGACGATTGAGGCGGAAATATTCAGACAAGTTTTTTTTCATGGGATAAGCCTCACATCATCCTTGCTTGATAGTATCTGTCTAGAATCTCTTCTGCCAGCACATCTGGTTCTTTAATATAGGAAAGTTGAATTAACCCAGCTGTGTCAGAGAGCCTGATGGCATCCCACCCCGCTTGAACTTGCTCAATTGCCTCACAGATAGCACTCTCATTGAGTTTGAAAACCATACCAGGGCTTCTAGGATCGAAGGTTAGGCGCGAGATGGATATCGTCTTTTGTTCTCTCCCCACCCAGCTGGCAAACTCCAGGCAAGCTGAAACAATTATCTGGGCTGGTAAATTTCCCTTTGACCCAACTCGAAATGTGTAGCGTTTTGAGTCCCCAGCTTTTGTAATGATTCCCAGCTCTGTGAAGGGACAATCCAGGGTATCCTCGGTTGGTCCCGCATGGAAGTCTTGCTCTGCATACATTCGTAGAATACAGGTAATGTCCTTTTTCAGCGAAGAGTCTGCTATGCGGGTGGACAAACTATTTCTGTAATTACTCAGAGCTAGTAGTAACTCCTCGACTGAGAATTCAACTGGACGGAAGGTGTTGAACGTAAACTCCCAGGCAGTAGCATAGCAGGGTGGCTTCAGGAGATTCCAGTGCAATAGCCACAGGGAAGCGGGGTCTTCGAGAAACGGGTCCCAGCCGCCGTTGTCGTTTAAAAGCTTTGAGCCAAAAGGTGAAGGATTACTAAAACGAGCCTTCTGATTAGAGGCTGACTCCTCTTCCAACACTTTGAATGCCTTACACCAGTAGCGGATAGAACGTGCCATGTTTTTGCCAACACCCAAAAGAACCGGAGCGTCTTCCCGCAAGAAAACGTCTTTATCCTTAACTGCTGCATCAAACCCCTTCTTGATCCACCCAAACCGTGGGTGAAAAGTTTCGTGGCGGGCAAAGACGGGATTTACACTAGCTTTGAGATTAGCGGGATAAACTAGCTCAAGGCTCATTTGTGTCATTGTAATTTCCAGTTGAGTTCACTCGGCTCCCGTTATTATGACTTGCTTCCAGTTCTCTGCTATATCCAAAATCCCTAGTTTACTACTATTGCCTAACCAAGCTTTTCACAAGCTTCTTGAACGCCGGAACGCCATATATCGACTGCAACACGGCAGCAAACAGCGTACTGACTCAATCAACCGCTCAGGAGTGCGTTGTGTCGATATTGAGGAAAAGCCCATTTCATAGTTTGTTAGTCCAAAAGATTGGGTTCTAGAAGAAGAGGCGGGTGAACCATCAAAACTTTTGTTCCTTTTAGTTGTATCGTTGCAAGTATTGATTGTCCCTACTGGCAGAGATGGCACACATGAGCCGGGTAATTGCACTATTCAACCAGTGCGGCGGAGTCGGGAAGAGTACCCTGACCATGAATCTTGGCTATCATCTGCAAGAGCGCTCTCATCGCGTTCTCCTAGTTGATATGGACCCGCAAGCGAGCTTGACCATCTTTATGGGACTTGAGCCAGAAAAGTTAAACTCGACCGTCTCTGACGTGCTGGCGGATGAAGACTCCGATGAAGAGTTGAGCGAGTTACCAATCCACAAGGGGCTTCACGGTTTAGATTTAACGCCTTCTTCTATCAACTTATCAGCCACTGAATTAGCGCTCGTCAACGCGGATATGCGAGATGTCCGGTTGAAAGACGCGCTCTCTCCCGTAAGAAACCTGTACGATTTTATTCTGATTGATTGCCCTCCTTCGTTGGGGTTGTTGAGTTATATCAGTTTAGTCGCGGCGACCCATATCCTTGTCCCGATTCAAACTCAGTTCAAAGCCTTTGAGGGGACAAATTTGTTGCTTAAGACCGTGGCGCGGGTAAGGCGTCGCCCGAATCGAGACTTGAAAATCGCTGGTTTTATCCCTACGTTGTTTGATGCTCGTCGGAGTCAGGACGCCCGGACACTAGAAGCCATCAAAGAGCGGTTTGCTGGTGTGGGTCTCATCTATCCTCCCATCCCCTGGTCTACAAGTTTTGCCGACGCGGTTGAGGCTCGCGTACCATTGGGAATCTACGATAGTAGCCATAAGGCAATTGCGGTTCTCAAGTCCATTGTGAAAGACTTGGAGGTTTTGGTGTAATGGCTCGTAAGCGCTCGCGCCCTTACGGTTCGGATGTGACGCCTGTTAACTCCTTAGACGTTTTGTTTGGCGAGGAGCGTCCGGCAGCCGAGTTGGTTCGCACGGAGGACATTAAAACTCGGACTCAGCCCAGGCGCTACTTTGCTCCAGAAAAGTTAGAGCAGTTGGTGCAGTCGGTCAAGCAGCACGGGATATTGGAGCCGTTGTTAGTACGGCCGCTCCCGGATAATCAGTACGAGCTAGTGGCGGGAGAACGGCGTTACCGAGCTGCTGTTGAGCTTGGACTTACCGAGGTTCCCATAGTGGTACGGGAACTCAATGATACTGAAGCCCTGCAACTTGCCCTAGTGGAGAACCTCCAACGAGAAGACCTCAATCCGGTCGAGGAAACTGAGGGAATCTTGCAGTTACTGGCTCTCAAGCTCAATCTAACCCTACCGGAGATTCCCCCGTTGCTTTATCAGATGAAGAACGCTTTTGAGAAGGACAAGGGGAAAGATTCTGAGGTTAGGGATAACGTTATCCCTAACCCGGAATCGGATTCGGAGCAGGGCGTACAAGGAGTGTTCGACGAGCTGGGATTGATGAGCTGGTACTCGTTCACCTGCAATCGCCTTCCCCTGTTGCGGTTGCCTGAAGACATTCTCGAAGCATTGCGAAGAGGTGAAATTGAGTACACCAAGGCGAAAGCTCTAGCACAAGTCAAGGATGAAGCCGAACGCAAGGCACTGCTGGAAGAGGCCATCGCGCAATCACTCTCCTTGAGTCAAATTCGAGAGCGAGTCAAAACCTCTCAACCGCCGCCCGAACAAGGGGAATTCGCTGCTCGAATAGATGCGACTACTAAGCGAGTAAAAAAGTCAAAGGTGTGGGATAACCCCTCAAAGCGCCAGAAACTCGAATCTTTGTTGGCACAGCTCGAAGAGCTAATCTCTGACGAGGGAGAAGATAAAGATGAATCATTGCCCATCAAAGAAGCCATTACCGCTCAGAATAAGCCGCAGCCCAGTACCAATAATTCACAGGATTCTTTGCTCATTGAATCAAGTTCAGACACCTTAGAGAGCTATACAGATAGATCTCTGGCAATTCCTAATGAATCATCGCTCCCCCCAGAGGAAGCGGCTGAAAAGCCTTTTGACCAAGAAACTTCCTCAAGTGAGTCATCGGATGAATCAAGACCGGATGCCAAAGAAGAGCCGACTTTTGAAGGCAGTGAATTCACTGAATCACTGACTCATGCCGAGATGGTAGAGCGGTTGGGGGTCAAGAGTTCTACGCTTAGCGATGCCAAGAAAAAACCCAATTTCTCCTCCTGGAGTAAGAGTAAAGACCCAGACGCGATCGCGTGGCAATGGGTAGCAGAATCTAAGTGTTTTGTGCCCTTGAAAAACTAGGGTGATGAACTCCATAGCAATAGTGTGACGCAACGTTGCTATCAGCCGATGGTGCCTAAGTTGAGAACATGAAACAGTAAGGAGCGAACAATACTTGGTTAAGAGCTTAACAAACTGACTAATTAGATAATGACTATGTAGCTACTTTCTAAACAGAAATCATGACCCAACTTCCAGACTGTTCCAACCAAGGCTACCGGATAATTCGAGAACTCGGACGGAATCGCGAAGGTGGCGCATTACCTATCTAGCCACTCACCTCACTCAAGAGAAGCAGGTAGTGATTAAGAGGGTTTCCTCATTGGAAACCCTTTGGCAAGCCAAGATGTAGGCGACTTGAAAACTAAAAGCCGACTACAAACCAGCCGTGTTGAAACTCATATCAGCCGCATTTGAGTAACCTTCAGCACCTTCTAATTCCTCAAAGGCTTCTTCAGGTTGGGTTCGCTCCTCTTCGTTACTGGCTTGGGTGACAATTGATTGAGAAGGAAAACCGGACGGAGAAACACCTACTACAAGGACAGACAATCCGAAGGCAGCAGGGTCTAGCTCAAACGTGGCACACAAGTAACGAGCGCGAGAACACAAAGCAGCTACAGCCATTGCCGCTAACTTTTTCAACGCCTCACCTTTAACAAACGAACGCTCTCCACAAGCAACAGGCATCCAATAAGCTCGAATTGCTTCCAGCGTCATCTGATTGCACTCTTTTGAGCATGACTTGAGGTAATTGAGCGTCTCGCTATCAACCGAGTCAGCTTGAGGACGAAAGCGAAATCTGATGTTGAGATAAATAGGCACTTGCAGTTTTAAAGCTTTAGGCACCTCGTGCCACCTCCGCTTTAGAAGAAGTACTCTTTGAAGTACGAGTTCTTACACTTTGAGAAACTTCAAGCCAAATCGCATTACGCAGATATTCGTACAGACCAAAAGCATCACACATTCGATTGCCTGGTAGCGAACTCGATAACCCATTCGGGAGTTCGACGCCATGCCACGCAATCGTCGTACCTTTAAAGTAATCCGATAACTCTCGTTGAAGATAATCAGATGTACCACCGCAAAGTACTACTTCGTCTAAGCGCTGGGGCAACACCTCTCTAAACCAGCTCGTCAAAGACAAGGCGTACTCCTGCCGGGACGACATGATAGCGCCCTTGAGTTTAAGTAAATCATTCTTGCGATGCAACTCATCTGTTGACCTCAACACAGGAATAAGAGCTTTAAAATCGGGAGGCTCGCCAGCTCGCGAGATCACCTCAGCTAGCTGATTAACGTTCAAACCACTGGTTTTTTTCATAACCTTTTCCAGTAGCTTGATGAAGCCCAAATCTGAAGTTACCCGCTTAGTCACAGCTCCCCGTTGAGACAACAGTATAGAAGCATTGCGGAAACCAACCATCACAACAGCTATAGATTTGTGCTTTATAAGAGCGCTATCTCGGTTACGAGTGTGCATCAAATACACGCCACCACCTTCAGGCTTACAATCCCAATGAGCCAGGGTAACATTTAACGTTCCACTGGGAGTCTCAAATGCCTTTAATCCCTTTTCAATGGATGCTTTCAGTCGCAAGGCATTTTCAAATTCTCCAGGGGGGAGGAGAACGCCAACGGCAGCGGAAAATTCATTCCCCAACTGCAATTCAACAGAAGCCGCCCACACAGCAGCCAATGCCTTGGGAACTGCTCGCTCGACTTTTAGCTGGGATAAGCCTGCGTTGCCGTTAAACTGCTCTCGTGCCAAATACCCGACAACATAGAATCGTTCGTCGCTACCAACCCAAGCTCTATCACCGGGTAATGAGCCATCCATACCCATCTTTTGGTCCTCGTAAATCAGAAGAGAAGTTTTAGGGAGTTCGAGAACTTCAGGCTCCATGCATAACGCCTTCGGTTGTTTGTCACAACCCATGTAAACCACTTTGGTTAGTGAGCCACCAAAGTCCAAAACAATCAGTAAATCAGGAAAACCGTTTTTTTTCTTTCGACTCACAGCAATTAAGTTGATTAATTACAAAAAAATTCAATCCAAACCAAAACAAGTTATGGTCAGCCGGAGGTCACCCTGTGGTCATTCTTCGGTCACCTTGTGGTCACTCTTACAACACGAAAGGTACTGTGAGAAGACATTTCAGGCATAGTTAGGCACTCTAACTGAGACTTAATATCAGTTACCTTGGCCAGAAAAGAACCACAAAGTAGCCGTAACTTGACCTGGAAGTGACCGGAAATTAACCCAAATTCATC
>NZ_DATNPA010000129.1:0-3962 GCF_036703385.1 Allocoleopsis sp.
CGTTCTTGAAAGAACTGATGGATCGCATTGGCACAAGCATTGCGGACACGGAAGACTGCGCCTAAGGTATTCGTGCGCGCTCGCAAATGCCCAATCTCCCGCAAAAACTCAAAGGAATGGCGTTTCTTTTGCAATGGGTATTTTTCGGGATCAGCTTCGCCATAGACCTTTGCAGACGAAGCCTTCAACTCAATTCGCTGTCCTTTCGCCGGAGACTCTACCAGCACACCCGTCACTTCTACAGAAGCGCCAGTGTTCACTTGCTTGAGAACAGCTTCATACTCTGGCAAGTCCGAATTGAGCACAACTTGCAAATTAGCCATCGATGAGCCATCGTTGACCTCAATAAAAGCAAATCCCTTCAATTCCCGTTTGGTGCGTACCCAGCCTTTGATAGCTACCGATTCGTCAGGCTGACCATTTCGTAATAGTTCTACAATCCGTTGAGTTAGCATGTTTCCAACAGTCCCCAATAGGTCAATCTAATCAACAATACAAAATACTCAGAAGACCAAGACGCATTAACCTCAGTTTAATGGCTATCTCCTGCGGGGATCGGAGAAAAGCTGAGAGCGCTGAATCAATTTTGAGCAACAGCAAGGATAAATTCTGTGGAGCCAGATATTAGATTAAGAATCAGTGTTATGGGTTTATTTATCCAATCTGGCACTGCACTAATGATTCATAAAATGACAGGCCCAGAACCCGACTGCTGGGATTTACCCGGTGGCGGGCTGCAACCCGGTGAACCCATCATTCAAGCTTTAATACGAGAAATCCGGGAGGAAACGGGTTTAAGCGACGTTAGAGTCGGAAATCTCTTAACCATTGTGGAAGGCTTTTTTCCCAATTGGCGAGGCCAGCTACTACATTCATTGAGCATCATTTATGAATGTGCCGTTGAAGGTGAGTCGGTTGTTTCCTCAACGAGCGATCGCGAAGTGGGAGCGAAGGGAGTCCAGTGGCTACCCGTTACTGAGTTAACTCCTGATACCTGCTCAACTCGTAGCTGGAAAGCCATGCAAGCTCTTGACTTGATTAAAATCTAAAGTTAGCCAGCACAAGACTTCAGTATCCAGCCAATAACCACACCCAGTCCTCCGAAGCGAACAGCTTGCCAAAACGGTTCCTTCAGACTGCCCCAAGAAAATAATCGGCTTTCTAAATTCAGTTCTATTGTTTCTAGTTGCTCTTTAATTTGCTTTAATTCCGCTTGTAGCGCTTGTCGGTTGCTACTCTGGCGCGGTGAGTTCCTGATTTGTTCTCGACGATGCCGGAGTTCAGCTTGCCGCTTGCGATCGCGCTGCACCTGTTCATAGCGTTCTTTCAGGGCTTGCAGATCTCGCTCTACTTCTGACAAGGCTTGCTCAAACTCGTCTGCATCGGTATCCGGCTGGTTTGGGTCTGAACCAGAAGGCGATCGCTGTAGGGGATCTTCAGGCATATTCAATTTGCAGTAAAGTAAGAGTAATTGAGAATGAGCCTGAAGTCATGCCTGAACCCACCCCACTGACCAAAATTAATGCTCTCAGTGAATTTAGTACCCTTGAACTAGCCCAAGCGCTTGCCGAGCGTCTAAGTATTACGCCCAATGATTGGCACCGATTAAAATCTAATCGCAAAGCTAGAGCTTGTGAACAAGCTACTGCCGCCTTGGTATTCCTACTCAAGGAACAACCTGAAGAAGCTCTGCTCCGATTCCAACAGGCGTCAGGATGGCTAGATCGCTCAATCTCTGCGCCCCCCTGCCCCTCTCATGGGGATCATGGTAGATCAGGGAATTAGGGGCAGCCGGGAGCGGCTGTTTACCTGTTTGCAGAGTCTTAGTTCTGTCCCCTGACGATTCCAATGAACTCGATCAAAAATTTGGTGGAGAAGACACAACCCTCTACCATTTTCTGACTCATCACACGGCAGGATACAGCCCTCTTCGTCATGATTACAACTGGTGTGAGAAAAACCGGAACCTTCGTCTGATATTACCCACCAATATTCATCATGAGCTACTGAAAATTGAACCACTACTGTCTTGCTTGGGTCTAAATTATTGCCGTGCTTTGCCGCATTCACCAATGCTTCTTGCAGTCCAAGCCGGATTTCCGGCTGCCATTGACGGGGAATCTGTTCAAGAAGCAGATCGAGAATAGGGGCAAGGTAGAGGGTAGAAGCGAAGCTAATCGTTCCCCAGTTGCGTCCAATCGGACGCGTTGATATAGCAATCACTCAAGAAACCTCTAGCTTTTATTTGGTGGACTCGATACTTTACACAGCTAACAGCTGTGCCAATTAATCTCAGCTTTCCCAAACCAGGCTCTCCAGCTTAGGCATCACTAAGTTGTTTTGGCTGTTGAGGGTTAACTTCAAAAACGTTGAAAATCCGCAAAGACTAGCGCGGAGATTTGACGATTATTTTGAAGCGACTCTACAACCTGTTCCGTGGATTGGCTACAGCTAGTGCTTGCTTTCCAACGGGTAGTAATGAAGTGCGCTAACTTCTTGCCTCTAGAGGATTGAACGTTCTCTCAATTATGAGAGAAGAACCTTTACTTTCCATTGTATCGAAACAGTTCCTCAAACACCATAGCTAAGCCTCAAATCACCCCAGGGGCTGGGTTGAAAGGGGGAAGTAAGAAGGGTGAAGATTTGAACGTTGAAAGTTGATCACTCCCCTATCGACCAACTTGAAACTCTTCTGCCCAATCTTGTTCTAGTTCTAAATCAGCGAACTAAAAAGGCCGCACACTCAACATGAGGCGTTTGGGGAAAGAAGTCAGCGGGTTGGACATGGGCTAGTTGGTAGCCGCCTGTATGACAGAGGAGTTTAAGATCCCGTGCCAAGGTAGCGGGCTTACAGCTGACGTAAACGATGTGCTTGGGAGCAGTCATCAGCAAAGTCTCGATGACAGCGCGATCGCATCCCTTACGCGGTGGGTCAAGTAATACAACATCTGGTCTGATTTCTAGTTGAGGCAGCACAGCCTCTACTGTTCCAGTCCTAAAAGCCACATTGCTGATCCCGTTGAGCTGGGCATTGAGTTGTGCTTGCTCCACTGATGCGGATTGTAGCTCTATACCTATGGCCTGCCGAACACGCTGTGCTAGGGGTAGGGTGAACGTACCGATGCCACAGTAGGCATCGACTAGGATTTCATCCCCTTTAAGTGCTAGCTGTTCCACAATGGCATTTAACAGCGCCTCAGCCACCTCGGTATTAACTTGGAAGAACGTTTCAGGTCGCAGTTGGAACTCAAGACCCGCAAACTCCTCCCGTAAGTAAGGCTGACCCGCAATACAACGGGTTTCATCCCCGAAAATCACATTTGTGCGGTTTGGGTTTCGATTTACACAGACGCCCATCAGTTTGGGATAGCGAGTTAGCCACTTTTGGGCTTGGACATCCAAGTTCTGTAACTTCCAGTCCGTTGTTACCAAGGTCAACAACATGTCTCCTGTTCGCCGTCCGATCCGCAGCGACAGGTGGCGCAACCGCCCCTGATGGCGGTCTTCGTTATACACCGACCACCCCAACTGCTCGATATCTTGCTTAATTTCTGCTAACAGCGGGTTCAATCGCGAATCTTGTATGGGGCATTGATTGAGATTAATGATCTGGTGGCTTCCTTTTTGGTAATAACCTGCCTGCACTTGACCCGTTGCTGAGCGTTTCAGGGGATAGGTCGCCTTATTGCGATAGGCAAGGGCAGCGTCAGCCGACAAGACGGGAGCGACAGAGGGTGAGGTGAATCCACCAATGCGTTCTAGAGCTTGGATAACTAAGTTTTGTTTCGCTTCCAGCTGGTAGTTGTAATCAATATGTTGCCAGTGACAGCCGCCGCACTTATCCGCCACGATGCAGCTAGGTCGGATGCGGTAGGGAGACGGCTCCAAGAGTTGGTGAAACTTACCATTGGCATAGTTGGATGTGACCCGCACGAGGCGAACTAAAATGCGATCGCCCGTCA
>NZ_DATNPA010000130.1:0-3926 GCF_036703385.1 Allocoleopsis sp.
ACCAAAGCGAGACGCATAATGCAGATAAATCATACCCGTGCGGTCTTGGAGTTTGAGGTCAGACCCGAACTCATAACCTGCATCACCACGACCAATCAACTCACCCTCAAGCTTGACTGGCTTACCGCGCAACGGACTGGCGTAGGGGTCAGACATTAACTTGAGTACATCAGATTGTGGTGCCTCCTTGAAGCTGGGGAACATTACAAAGGTTCGGATTAAGGTTCCCAAGCCAAAACCTATGAGGGGGAAAGCCGCCAGTGCAATTGGCATAGTTCCTGCAACCCCAATCGCGATCGCTAGACCCACAAACAACCCAATAGGCATTGCTGAAAAAATTAGCAAATCTACTACAAAGCTGCCATAAAGCTTTTTCTTGCTCAGGTTTCTACCCTCTCCCGCAACACGACCCATGTCAAACTCGGTAGGTAGACCCAACTGTTCTGCATAGGTACTCAGGGCGCGAACTCGCTTACCCGTCAGGGGATGAGTGGAATTCAACTCCATCCACCAACCCCACGGGTTAAACAAATCCCACAAAAAGACTCGACCTAGTTGGTAGGGTTTGGCTGCAATACGGTAGGCAGTACCGGTACTCCCTGCTGCTTTGTGATCATAAATTCCTAAAGCGCGAGTCCCTTCAATTAAACGACTCGGTTCTGATGAGTGTTTGCTCTCTTCCACGATGCCGTAAGCAATCTTCACTAAAGCGCGGGAAAGGGCGTTGGGATTTCCCGTGCTTTCTGCCGCGAAGTGGTCGGCAAAGTACTCTCGTGTCCGTGACAAGTAGAGAACTAAGTAAGTGCCAATGATGTAAAAGACATAGGCCACAAGGGCAGCCGTTCCCGCCGCATCTTTCAGCTTGTCGTTGCCGCCACGACCCAAGCGTCTAGCAAAGTTGTAAATCAGGTAGGTGATTTGTACCAGCGTGGAGGCTAAGGTCATTACCGCAAAGTCCCAGTGAACGATGTGTCCCAGTTCATGGGCGTAGACGGTGGCAACTTCATCATCATCCAGGTAAGTAAACAATCCCTGGCTGACTACTAGACGAGCATTGTTGGGTAAAGAACCATATGTGAAGGCAGTGGGGTTCTGGTCGTCAATGATTCCGAGTCGGGGTGTTTTGAGTTTTTTCTGTTGACAGACACGTTGAATGACTCGTGCAGCTTCCGGACTTTGGCGCTTAACGTCTTCCAGGGAAACCCACCGGCTTTGGTAGAGCCAACTCTGGGTTAAGTCCATGAGGAAGGGAGATAGGAAAAAGGCCGCGATGTTAAAAATTACGGTAATTCCTAAGGCGATCGCAAACCCCATTACCGGGTCGTTGCTATCGAGGATGAAGACAAGGGCTAACGACACAACCAATACCATACCCAAGAGCAAGGAGATAGTCACCCCAGAAGCGAGGGCGAGATTTCCTGCAACACTCGCCATTGTCAGCTTGACGCCCGCTTGAGCTGCGCGAGTCGCTTTCTGGATGGTATGGGATGGCTCCGGCTTTGTGGCGGGAGTTTTGGGCGTCTGAGTCCTAGTGAGGGAATTAAGGACTTTAATCGCCCAGTTACTGACTTGGGGATTTTTATGAATACTCAGCTCTTTTGCGATCGCGATCGCTGGTTCCGTCTCACCCAGCCGATGATACGCTTTCGCCAGTCCCATCTGAGCCTGTACGTACTCTTGAGAACCTCGTTGGCTGTAATACTGGCAGAAGTCTTTCAGGATTTGAACGGCGTCTCGATAGCGTCCTTCATTAATGGCATTTAATCCAGCTTGGAGTGACATAGGCATCTCCGTCCAAAAGAGGAATGGGTATTGAGTCAATCAATACTTAGTAATACAAGCGTCGTCACGGAGAATTCGCAAAAATACAAAAATACATTCATTAGAGTCTTCCCGCCTGGAAACCCCGTCGCCTTGTGCGCGGGGAGGAAGGCGGGGCAGGGTATAACGCCTTCTACAGTTAACTTTTGGACAAAACAGATATCTATCCTCATATATGAAGTAGACTATCTGTATGCAAAGAACCATTCGACTGCAACTTAAGCCCAGCGACCAAGAAGCACTAGCTCTTTCACAAACGATTGAGCGGTACACTTGGTCGTTTAATGCTGTTTGCAAGTACGGATGGGATTCTAACCTGACCAATGGCGTAGAGTTGCACAAGGCAACTTACTATGAACATCGACTGGAAACGAGCTTGCCTTCTCAATTGGTTTGTGCAGCCAGGGTGAAAGCGGCTGAAGCCTTGAAATCGGCGGCATCGCTCAGGAAGAAAGGCAAAATAGTTGGTTGTCCAGCATCCAATCACTGCCCAATTCGGTATGATGCTCGGTCTTGCACTGTCTGGTTTGACCGTCAGGAGTTGACGATTCTCGCCCTTGGAGGACGAATCAAGTTGTCCTTTGAAGTAGCGCAGTACTATCGCCAATACTTGACCTGGAAGAATACCAGTGCTGACTTGATGCGCGACCGCAAAGGACGCTGGTGGTTACACATTGTTATGGAGACAGACACCCCCAAGGTTGAGCCAACAAACCAAGTTGTTGGAGTTGATTTGGGGATTGCTACTCCAGCCGTTGATAGCAATGGGAACAAGTATGGTTCTGACCATTGGAAAAAAGTAGAAGATAGAACATTTGAGTTGCGTCGTAGACTCCAATCTAAAGGCACGAAGTCTGCCAAAAGACACCTTAAAAAAATCTCTGGCAAACAGAAACGTTTCAGAAAAGATTGCGACCATGTGCTGTCTAAGTGCTTGGTTCAATCCGTAGAGTCCGGTGCAACATTGGTTTTTGAAGACCTCACGAATATTCGTGGCAGAGCCAAGATGAGAAAGGCTCAGCGCCGTAGATTGCACGCATGGAGCTTTGCTCAGTTCCAGGCATTCGTCACCTACAAGGCTGAAAGGAAGGGCGTGAATATAGAGTTCGTTGACCCTCGCTACACCTCGCAAAAGTGTAATCAATGTGGACACATTGAGAGAGGAAATCGTCCTACTCAAGCTGATTTTAGGTGCAAGAAGTGTGGTTTTGAGTGCCATGCTGACTACAACGCCTCAATGAATATTCGTGATGACTTTCTCAAACTTTGGGCTGCGGTCAATCAGCCTATTGTTTCAGCCGATAATCCCGGCTAGGAACAAGTCGCGTCCCCTCGTGGGCGCGGTTGTTGACGATTGAGCTACTGAGCCTCAGAGCTGATTTATAAAGTAAACATAAAGACCCGGTTTGAGAGACAACCAAACCAATATCATCTTTATTTGACGTGGTGTTAAACCTCAGTAATGACCCGAAAAGCCTATAAAACTGACATAACAGAGGCCCAGTGGCAAATTCTCGAACCCTTGATTCCGCCTGCTAAAACGGGAGGGCATCCTCGAACGGCGGATATGCGTGAGGTAGTCAACGGTATATTTTATGTCCTGCGAACAGGCTGTGGGTGGGAAATGTTACCTCATGACCTACCTCCATACTCAACGGTATACCACTACTTTCGCCGTTGGCAGAAAACAGGTGTCTGGCAGGAGATGAACACCGCATTACGACAACGACTGCGGCAAGAGCAAGGTAGGAATCCTCAGCCCAGTGCTGCGATCTGCGCTTCGCAGCAGCGCTTCGCTATCGCAGACAGTCAGTCGGTGAAAACGACGGAAAAAAGGGGGAAGTGTATGGATTTGATGGTGGCAAGCTAGTCAAAGGACGCAAGCGTCATCTTGTGGTGGACACCCAAGGACTACTGCTAGGCGTAGTGGTAACGGAAGCTAATACTCAAGACCGATTGGGAGGAGTTGCTGTCTTGATGGAAGAGGCTTGTGAGTCAGGAGCGTTGCAGTTACTTTGGGTAGACCAAGGCTACAGTGGCGAAAAGTTTGCGCGTGTGATCGCATCTATTTGTGGCGCTAAGGTCGAAGTGGTCAAGCGCAGCGA
>NZ_DATNPA010000131.1:0-3178 GCF_036703385.1 Allocoleopsis sp.
TTCAATCAGGCTCATTATGACTATTGCTTCTTCCAACGCATTCAATAGCTCTAACTCTGCTTCAAGTCCCAACAGTTCAAATTCCATCCCTCAGGTCGAGACACGACCCGATCGCAACACTCACAATGGTCGGGAACCCAATCTAAAACCGCCCTCGGAAGAACTGAACGAGGACATGATGGAAGCTGTGAGGACTATGCTTTTGGGCGTTGGCGAAGACCCAGACCGCGAAGGACTGCTCAAGACGCCTAAGCGGGTGGCAGAGGCGATGCGTTTCCTAACCAGTGGCTACAATCAGTCTCTGGAAGAATTAGTCAATGGAGCCATCTTTGATGAGGGCCATAATGAAATGGTTCTTGTTCGGGATATCAATTTCTTTAGCCTCTGTGAACACCACATGCTGCCCTTTATGGGTAAGGCTCACGTCGCCTACATCCCTAATCAAAAGGTTGTAGGACTAAGCAAGCTGGCTCGTGTGGTTGAGATGTATGCACGACGGCTGCAAGTGCAGGAACGCCTAACTCGCCAGATTGCTGAAGCCGTTCAAACCATCTTAGAACCCAAGGGTGTAGCGGTGGTGATGGAAGGCACTCACATGTGTATGGTGATGCGCGGTGTGCAAAAACCGGGCTCTTGGACAGTCACCAGTGCGATGGTTGGTGTTTTTCAGGAAGACCAAAAAACCCGTGAGGAATACCTCAACCTAATCCGCCATCAACCGAATTTCTTTTAGCTTTCTTCGCCGGAAGCCCCACGCCATATCTGTAATCAGATTGGCGTTGGGATGGATAGACGGTCAATCAAGGGGGTTCAATACCTCTTTGATTGACAATCTCCTAATAGCTAATAGGTAATGGGTAATAGCGATAAGTCATCTTCCATTAGCCATTACCCCTTACTGGAAATTAGACGCTTCCCTTGGGTAAGCGTCGGTAGTTCACAAAACAGTAACCCGACCGTCATCTTGAAGATACACTGAGCGATCGCCTGGAGGACGCCCACCGGGACGAACTTCTATGCGCAGGGTTCTTGCTTCGGGTTTCAGGATATTTACCGTCACAGGTCGTCCAATTACATCCCACAACACGACCGAGAAATTCGGTTCTGTTTTGCCCCCTCGTGCAAAAGACAGCACCTGTCCTGGACTCAGGCCAACGGGGGTAGTACCAGTTATCTTTTGTAGCTGAATCACACGTCGAGTCAAGTTAACAACCTCAACTGTAATACGTTGACCTGGTATAAACTTTATGGGCTGCTGCCCACAACTGCTAGCTGCAACACAAGTACCAGCGGTTGCGATCGGGTAGCGTTCCGTAACGCCGATGAAAAGAGTTGTTGTGACCAAGACAACTGGCAGAAGTCTGGACATAGAAGAAATAGGGGAGCGTCTCACAAATAAAACTTCACTGACTAAAAGGCGCTTAATCTGAGCGGACATGAGCATAGCAGCAAGCCTACCCGAACGAACTTGTTTTGCTTCGCTCAGTAGAGTGATGAACCAACTGAAGAACGAAGATAATTGGATTCTACCGAAGTTGGCGAAAAGTCTACCCCTGGAGCGCATCCTTACTGACCCGCAACACAAAGCGATTTAGGCAAGGGTATTGCTATATGTCATGGTAGTGGTAGAAAATACGCCAGAAAGTCCTTTCCTTTAGCCCTGAAATGAACTCAACATTTCTGTAAGGATTGGAAAGCAGCCGAAAATTACAAATTAATGTGAGGATGTTTACTGTGAAATCAAAAGTCTTCGTTCTAGTTTTACTGGGCTTGGTGACAACGCTAGCCGCCTGTCAGCCGAAAGAAGAGACCCCAACTGACACGGCTACTCCCGCAGCCACAACTTCTCCCGCAGAAACGACTACTCCGGCAGAAACCCCCGCAGCCACAACGACTCCGGCAGAGACTCCAGCAGGCAAAGGTACCAAGGGGTCTGCCACAGAGACTCCGGCAGGCAAGGGTACTCCTTCTCCCTAATCGTGTAATTTATAAAACTGTGTTTCTTGTGTAGAGAGACAGTCTGCCAAAACCTCTAAAGCAGCCGTAGCTGGGTATTTGTTTTGTCCCCCAGCAGCGTGCTGCTTCTCTCCTCACTGAGATCTCCTGTAACAGACTCAGTGAGGTCTAACCAATTATTCCCTTCCCCAGCCAGTAACTGTTGCGCAGCTTCCATCATCTCAGCAGAGATATCCTTGAGGTCTTCCCGGTTTCCTAAATAGGTAGAGAGAGCATCCATCGGATTCATGCTGCTACCGACGCCGAGTTCTGGTAAACGAGGACGAGCCAACTGACTCACTAATTCTGGACGAATCGTATAGCTGTGGGCGTCACTCAAGGCTTGATGGATAGCGGCGTTGTCGATGAAGTCCAGCTGATCAGAACGTAGCTTGTAAATCAACCGGACGACGGCATCTTTAATATTCTTTTTCCCGATGGCTTTGATTAAACTGCTTTGAGGCTCGGCTGCTTCAGACACATCCACCTCGATGGTACGGAAAGGACGCACGGGCAAGGGACAAAATTCCCACTGAGTGCGACCTTGTTCCAGCTCAACGAGTACATAGCCTTTATCTTCTTTTTCTTCACTGAAGTCTACCCGCTCAATGCTGCCAGGGTAAATTACGGGTGGCTGATTTGATGGGTTGAGATTTTGGTGTCGGTGAACGTGCCCTAGTGCAACATAATCAAAGCAGGGGCGCGTCAGCATAGAGAGGGGAATGGTGAAGCCCTTACCCACAGCCAGGAAGCGCTCAGCTCCTAAGTTAGCGCGGTCTGCCATTAAATGAGCCAGAAGAACAGTCGGTACGTCTGGGTCAAGACGCCGAATTTCGGCTTCTAATACGGGGTCAAGGCGCTGAGTCAACAAGTCATTGACCTCGGCAAGCGCCAAACCTTCTGTTTCTGGGCGAGTTAGTAGTGTGGAGCGAGTGAGCCAGGGGAGAGTAATCACCTGCACGAGACCGTTACGAGTTTGGAGGCGGTGAGTTGCGATCGCATCCCCTACAACAAATCCATGCACACCTAAAGTACGATAAATGCATAAACTAGCCCCCCCCTGACCTTGGGAGTGCTGGTCATGGTTGCCAACTAGCAACACGGTAGGAATGTCTGCATCCACCAAGCGGCGAAACTGGCTGGCAAAGGCTTCCTGAACGTAAGGTGGCGGTGTGGCGTCGGG
>NZ_DATNPA010000132.1:0-3970 GCF_036703385.1 Allocoleopsis sp.
CTCGTAAAACCCTAAGCAAATTGTTGTTTTCATCACGAGATATGGCTGTAAACTTGTCGGATAGAGCGTACTGACGCACCTGCTGATTCAGCTTGATAAAAATATAGTCATCCCCAGTTGTTATCATCCCAAAACCAGGCATTTCTGAGTTGGGGTTTGCCATCATATAGGCTAGAGTTTGCGGGAGAGCCTGCAAAACATTAACGTTGAAACGCTTCTCCTCAATGACTACCACCCAGAATTGATTTTGCACCACCACAGCGTCAATGAATCCTTCTAATACCGTGTCTCCATTGCCAATCTCCACTTTCACAAATCTCTCACCTCTGATTTTAAAAGGGAGGTCAAATAGCCCTATTAAATCCAGCAGTGGAGACACCATAATCCTGTCAATTGTACCTTCTGTTATTTCACCGTCTGCTGCATAATAGAGGTATCGATTCTTCAGTCGATTCAGGAATTCTTTTTCGCTATCCGTGATTTCGGGTAAATCCTCACACCATTCTATAAAGAATTGGGTGTCAGCCGTCTGGATCAGATTGAATTTTTCGTGTGCCTCATTCAGGTTAATAATTGCCTTAGTAATTCCAAGTGTTTGAACCATAATTTATCAGCTTTGTGTCTTATATTTTTTATTTTTATTATATAAATTATAATAGTTCAGCAATGAAGTTGCACTTATTCATAACCAAAATGAGTTTGGAATAGCGCTCACCAAAGCAAGAACAAAGATGTAATCGCCTGAGTAGATACTTCCCCTTTATACCTGTAAATACAATCTAATAATTCGCTTCATTACCCGTACAACTCTGTGTAAATTGCTATCTTCATCAGATAGTATTGTAAATTTGTGCGAAAGGTCATACTGACGCACCTGCTGATTTAGCTTGATAAAAATATAGTCTTCACCAGTCGTTATCATGCCAAAACTAGGCATTTCTGAGTTAGGGTTTGCCATCATATAGGCTAAAGTTTGCGGGAGAGCCTGCATAACGCTAAAACCATAACGTTTCGATTCAATTAACACTACCCAGAATTGATTGTGTACAACCAAAGCATTAATAAATCCTTCTAATACGGGTTCCTCTTCGCCTCCGTCTTCAATTTCAACCTTCACAAATTTCTCACCCCGAATCTTAAAAGGTGGGTCACATAGCCCCATCAATTCCAACAACGGAGACACCATAATAATGTTGACCGTACCTTCGGTTATCGCACCATCCGCAGCATAATAGAGGTATCGATTCTTCAGTCGATTCAGAAATTCTTTCTCGCTATCAGTAATTTCTGGTAAATCCTCAAACCATTCTGTGAAAAACTGGGTATCAGCCGTCTGACTTAGATTGAACTTGTCGTGCGCCTCATTCAGGTTAGTAATCGCTTTGGTAATCCCAACTGTTTGAACCATAATTTATCAGCCCTCCATCTTTGCTCATCCTATCTAACGCGCTCATCAAATCGCTCTTCCACTGCTCGAATGTGGGCGCTTCGCCCCAATCTAACCGCAAAAAGCTGCTAGTTTTGATTCCAGAAGCAGGGTAACGCTTAAGAGCAAAGGGCTAGCGCCCAGCCTAGTAGTGGCTTCAACCACAACTGGCTGTTCATGAACCACCATACCCAAAACTTAATAGCCACCCTCAAACATTTGCCGCCTGACTGGCCCCTGGTTCCGACCAAATATAAAAAGCCACTCGGCTACTTTTGGCAAACCAGACCCTTTGTGCCAGGACAACTAATCCAAGGGCTAATCGCAGGTGGTGTAACAGTCTTGGACAAAAATCGGCAACCTTACCACGTCATGCCGACCGGGATTGGACTGCTGACCGGACACCCGA
This sequence comes from Allocoleopsis sp., assembly GCF_036703385.1. Taxonomy (NCBI): domain Bacteria; kingdom Bacillati; phylum Cyanobacteriota; class Cyanophyceae; order Coleofasciculales; family Coleofasciculaceae; genus Allocoleopsis; species Allocoleopsis sp. The sequence continues at coordinate 1,836 of NZ_DATNPA010000132.1, forward strand.
TCCAAGGCGGCAGCCAAACCTACTATTTGATGGCACTTGACCAAGACGGAATCAGTGCTTCATTAAAAATACTCGAACTATCAGAGGGGACTGGACTTCCCCACACGATCGCTTTTACTTCTGGGCGACCCGGGCGATGCCAGTATCTTTTTGTCGTTCCAGCTGAAGATACCTCACTACTGAGAACCCGAAAAATCAGCACAGGCAAGGACGAAGCCTTGGAATTGAGGTGGAAGGGTTGTCAATCAATCCTGCCCCCAAGTTTACATCCCACGACTGGGCAATACCGATGGTGCGATGGATGTTCAATTACCACAACCCCAGTGGCTCTAGCCCCATACTGGTTGCTTGCTCTGATGCGAGCGCAAGACGAAACCAAAATCACTTTCAAGCGAAAACACAAACCTACAAAAACTAAGCCAAATCTGGGAAAGCGGAGTCACCAAGAGCGGCAACTACGAAAATACCTAGTCAGGAAAACCAATTCAATTCGGCACTAGAAGTTCTCAAACTCATCTCACCGGAACGAGCTGACGACTACAGAGATTGGATATTAGTCGGTATGGCGCTCAAATCAGTAAGCGAGGAACTGCTTTCTGCCTGGGACGAGTGGAGTCAGCAATCAGCCAAATACAAACCAGGTGAGTGCGGTTATAAGTGGCGATCGTTCCGAGAAAAAGGCGTCACGCTTGGCACTCTCTATTATTTTGCTCGCCTCGATCTGGCTAAAGCTACAGGACAACGGGACGGTAAACTTTTGTCTTCAAGTCACAATTTCGGTGGGTTTGAGAGTCTTGGCAGTGCTAACGCACGAAAGCATTTGAACTTAATCAGATACAAAAAAATGGCTACTACGACACGCGATCGCAAATCTACCAAAACTATCGAAGCTATCGACACTGAAGCCCTAGCCGAGTACAGCACAGACAATTACCATGAGAAGCTCTATGGAACTGTGTACTACACCATCCGCGAACTGCAAGGTTTGTCGGCAAAACGTTCTCTTGGTGAATCCTTCTCCTGGGATGAACTCAAAGTGCGCTTTCAATCAGTCTTTGGCAAAGTCGAGGAGCGCCGCTTCTCTCTTGAGCAACTCTTAGAATATGCTCTACGCAAGTTCGGCAAATCCTTAGAGCAGTTGCTTGAGATTAACGATAAGTCCTGGGAGCGCCGCCGCGAATGGAAAGCGAAAGCCGCTCATCAGAGTCTTTCCGACATGGCTGATGATACTGAGTTCTAACACTCTCACTCCATCCAGTATTCCAGTAGGCACCCCTTCTTTGGGTGTCTACTTTTTTTTAATCTTGCCCAATGAGAACCGTAGCACTGGTATGGCTTCAAGGGTCGTTAATAGTCCACTATCGGGATGAACTGCTCCCCCAACCCAATACAGTCTACGGACACCCTCAGATAGGGTTGTCTACATTGACGGGTTGAACCCTATGACTGCTCCTCTGGCAAACCTGTGTCTATACGCTTCCTTGAGCTGTATGCGCTTTTGTCAAGGAAATATGACAAAGGCTGGTCGTAGATAGCCGCAAAATCACTCAGCTCAACTGGGTCAATGCGGCGTTCCCCAGACTCACATCTGGAAACGTAAGATTGTGGCTGATTAAGGATTTCAGCCACTTCCACCTGTGTCAGACCAGCAGCTCGTCGTGCTGCAACAAGACGCCTGAGAAATTTTCTATACCGTTTAGATCGAGTCTGCCCCCCCATTTCTGGCAGACTATATCTAAGAGTAAAATATGCAAACTTGACATATTGACTGGAGTGTAACCCATGCTGGCAGAACAATTCAGGCTATTAAGGTTTGTCTGGCTGTGGTCATCAGTACTGCGAACAGTCAATTGACGTTCCATACATAGCAGCATGAAATCAATGAAAAAAGTGTTAGTAATTACTGTCTACCGCCAAAAAGCTTTGCAGCTAGGAGCTAACAACTACCTATCAAAGCCAGTGAATTTTGAAAAGTTATTGTCGGCGATCGATGCTCAACTTAAAAAATCCTGAAGGTGAATTTTACCAGATTCAGAAAGCACAATAGCGTCCTACCCTGGCGCAGTCACCGGAACTTAGAAGCGCTATCGCGCCTTGATACATGAGATTAAACGTCAATTAAAAAGGTAATTATC
>NZ_DATNPA010000133.1:0-5197 GCF_036703385.1 Allocoleopsis sp.
ACATCATTTCGGTAGCTCATCAACTGATACCGCCCTAATGCACGTCCTCGGTTTCCAGCGCTATCTTCAACAAAAGAGCCAATTGAGCCATACCCTCCCTCAATTTCTGAAATAGCGCTGGCATAAGCCCCCAGAGAAACACCTTGATGGGTGGAGCCACAATCATCCTTCTTGCTGGAATTAGTTGACGACAGATTGGGATTGATTGCGTTGGATGTCCCTTCAGCACTTGCTGAAGTTTGTGTAGATTGGCTGAGGTTCGTACTAGGAGCAATCGCATCAACATTTCCCAGGAAAATTGCATCTTTCTCGTGATAACTCAACCAGGGAATCGGACCAATAAAGTAAGGCGTACAGCCTAAATCTACGAAGCCTTTACGCATACAGAACCGAAAAAATAAAGCCGTATCAACAGTTCCTTTGGGTTCTGATATATCCCAAATGACAACCTTAAAAGCATCACCAAAAGGAAGGCGTCCTGTCGGTTCCAACCCATTATTGACAGCAGCAAGAATCCCATGACCACCTCGAACTTCCTGGTACTTCCCACTAATCCATTGCCTACCCAAAATCTTGGCAGAACCCGCTAGTTCAGCGTGAGCGCAATCTTTTTCACAAGGAACTGTAAAGCCTTCCACATCGCTGCCAGAAATTGTGCGATCGCGTTTTTGCTCGGCTGTCCCAAATGCAATATCTACAATTCCCACATCAGTCCCCACAGGATTCGCTGGGGTGGGAAACTGAGAGAAAGGCACATCACTCAAACCGGAAATTTGGTCAATATTAACAATCTGCCAATCTGAGAAAGAGCCAATTGATGTCGTATCTAGCCCTGGAATCGAAGCAAGATTGTACTTATCTAAAGGCAGCTTAGAGAATTCCAAATCCCCCACAAGCGGCGATTGCGCTAAAAGTTGACCGATGGTTTGAGCTGGGTTAAAGTCAGTTGTTAGTTGACTTTGAAGCAAATCTAAAATTGGCTTGACTTCTTCAATAGGTAAATGACTTAGAGTTGGGATAGCTTTAACCAAACTGCCGAGAGTTTGATAAGCCATCACTCCAAACTCTTGTAAGCTCGTTCCCTTCAAATTTAAACCAGTAGGAGAAGCCTGATTGATGGTCGATAGAGAAAAATCTTGCAACTTAAACCCATCTTGAAAGTCTCCCAACATCAGGAAATCCGCAGGCTTTTGTCCTGCTGACCAATTTCGAGAGGGGTCGTACCCCAACTGGTTGACTACATCATTAGGAACGGTGAGAGAACCGCTTTCTGCAATGGCAGGAAGATTACTAAAAGTAATCTGATTCCAATCCGGTAACGGAGTATTTTGCCAAGTTGTTGTAGGAATGGAACTTGACGGTTGGGTGGAAGCGACAGCTTTTAAACCAGTGAATCCATCAACTACCAAGGGTAATCCAAAAAGGAAAATTGACAAAAGAAAACCCGTAACCGCCCAATAAAGATGACGGCTAAACTTACGAAGAAACATGGTTGTCAAGAATTATTTCGTGTGAGCTGAAGTTCTAGCTGGAATGAGAACTGGATTGCCCGTTCCCGTTCTTCCCAATTGCGCCAATCGCTCAACTAAGTTTAGGGATATGCCCGATGTTGAGGCGGCTGATTCAATCGGTTCGCCCGCTTGTACCCTTGCTAAAAAGTTCCGAATTCGTGTTTCGAGGGGCTGACCAGTACGAATCAAACCTCTTTGCATTGCCACAGTTAACCCGCGACTAAAAACTGAATAGTCTGAGATAGAATCGACAATCGATCTGTATTTGGTATTACTAGGAGTAGAAACTGAAACTGGAGTAACTTCAATCGTGTGGTATTGAGGCGTTCCCGATGCCAGTGCCACTCGAAACAAATACACGCGCTGCCCAGAAGTCCCGGAAGTAATTGCTGTTAACAATGTGCTAGTGGTCTTGGGCAAACCTGGAATGTTCAATGGGTTGATGCCCCGTAGGTGCAATACTCTCGCCCCATTCGGCTGACATGGCTTACCTTGACTGCCTAAGCCGGATAAACAGCCATCTACATCCAGAGTGGCAAAGGAGGGGTTATCCAACCAAACTTTTTTCACAATCTCTCCAGTTGGAATAAAACTGATGTTGACTCCATATCCAGGAGACAATTCAATCAGTGGTGGTGAGGAACCTGATTGACCCATTGCTTCTAATATTGAGACACGTCGTACCGAATTAGAGATTGTATTAGCTGACGCGGGCAATCCAAACGGCAGCCCCGACCCACTATTGCAGCAACTTAATCCTGTTAGACAAAGGGTCGATGCGATAGAAAGTGCAAATATTGAAAAAGTCCTCATAACTCAAAACTCACGGATTCAGATTCAGTGTTGATGTAAAGAAAGCACTTACATTTCAAACGAGCGATTAACAAAAACCTGTATGTTCGTCCCAGCACGCACATACCAAACATCGGGGCGAGACATAATTTCTTGAATTGCTTTGTCGTTCCGTTGCAATATTTGTTGGGTGAGCGGTCCAAATCCACCGTCTAAAATTGCTCCAAGTAGGTTGGGGCGACGATTGCTCGTCGTTGTAGAAGAACTAAACCCACCGCTTGATGAATTAATCGACTGTTGAACATCAGGCTGATTGAGTACTTCCCCTACTTTGGAGAGCGACCCGAACAAGAATGCCGTCACATCACGAGAAGCGATCGCACTTCCCTTATTCCCCCATTTGTCAGCCATTAAGGGTTGACCATCTGACCCCCGAATGCTGATAGCTCCTGGCGGTAACACGTACTCTTGACCATCAACGATCGCCTGCGTTGCTTCAAGTTGAGTTAGTCCCGATTCATCTACATTAATGATTCGAGCAACAATTTGAGTGCCTTGTGGCAACATGACAGAACCCTGAGGGTCAGTTAGCGGTTCATTGAGCTGAACGATAAACTTTTCTTGAGCTGACGAAGCCGCCGAATTAGACGCAGAACCAGCCGACGCTCTTGCTCCCGCCCAAATAACGGGTGTCAATAGCTCTCCAGAAGCCAGCTCTCCAACTTGCAAGTAGCGCACTGGCACTCCACTCAGCACGCTGGCTTCCTCAGTAGGATTAATCTGAGCTGTGGGCGTAGAGGCAATCTGATTCCCAGTTGCATTCGGTAGTAGAGGCTGATGCGGAGAGTTGGCTGTTAGCACAGGGGAACGAAGTCCGGACATCTCCGCGTCTCCATGTCCCCGCATCCTTGTGTCATCTCCACCGGCTGGTTGTGACGACACCCCCCGAGGAAGCTCTGAAGAACTAAAAACTGTTTCTTGGTCATCAAGATTGCCATCGCGTGGAATTTGCATTTTAGAAGCCGCCGCTACGGGGAGCGGTACAGTCGTAGGAGTAATAACAGCAACAGCTCCCGCAGTCGATGACATGACTGGAATGGCACGAGGGGTTGTTACAAACGGTTCTTCTGTTTGAGTAGGGATAGATGTAGTCCTTGAGTCAGCAGTTTGAGAGGCGTCTTCACCAACTGGGTTGGTGCCATAACTTCCAATCTGTGAGAGAGCCACCCACTGCTGCATGGGATCTGGAGTCGGTTTCGGTTGTGAGGGCAAAGCGGATGGTGATGCTGCTTCGACGGCTTTTCGAGCAGGTTGAGCCGATTGAGTTGGTTGAGTTGGTCGAGCCAGTTGAGTTGGTTGAACTGGACGAGAAGGTGGTGGCGTATACTCTCGCTGCACCACAGGACGAGGGGAATAGGAGGGTGGTGGTGTAGAAGAACGCTGCACTACAGGACGAGGAGGATATGAAGGTGGTGGAGTAGAGGAACCTGGCTTAGTAGAACTTTCTTGAGTCGAAGGAGAAGGGTTTGCATCCTTATTAACTTTCGACACACTGGTTTTAGGAGTTTTCGGACTTTTGGCGCGGTCTAAATCCTGAATTTGAGCCGCCTGAGAGCCGAGAGCAACCTGTGTTTTGAGGTTGCCCACTTCGGTGTCTGGGGTGGGAGGAACAGTGGGGGTGGGTTGAGGGGAAGGAGAGTTAGCGATCGCCGGTGCTTTTCTACTGGCACTGCTCGTTACGCTCTGCAAGAACAGCCCTCCCCCACCAAACAGCACAAGCATCACCAAACCAACCGCCGCTGCTTTAGGAAAAGGACTTGTTGAAAATTTCGGTTGAGTTTTTCCCTCAATTGGGTCGTCAAATAATTCAGCTTGAGAGATTGCATTCGACTCCAAAACTGAGTCAGCTAGGTCTGATTCTGGAATAGTTTCTAGCGGAATTTCCGGGCTATCATCAAAATCCACTAAGCTAGCCAATTTATCATCAGTCCACTCCCAATCCTCATCAGCACCTTCAAGGGTTTGGGACACCAACTCTTCGTTACTGTTAAACACAGTATCGGCGTGACCATTTTCATTAATTCTGTATTCGTTCCAATCTTGTTGGTTCATCACAAATTCTCCGCTGGCAAATCTCTAATGGCATAAATTTCCAACCCGCTAGAGCGAGCTTGATAAATTACAGAAGCAATTCCACCTGACTTACCTGGAAACTCTGGAGGCTCAACAGATCGCACAAAAATTTCCTTGTTAAAGGGGATAACTTGACCCAAGTTATTTCCCTTATCAAACGCCAACAAATTTGCCACCATCTTGACTTTCCATTTCCCTTCAGCAATCTTTTGAGGAGTCTGAACTTCTAAGGGAACGAGAGCCACCTGAGTTGTTCCTTGAAATACTCCGGGTGGCGTGAGTTCAGCCAGTTTTGTCAAAAACTCCTTGCGGAAGTCTTCACTCAAAGCAAACCCAGCTTGCCATGCAGCCGTCGCTACCTTCCTTCTACTGGTAATCGATACTCCTGGATCGGGTACGGGCTTGGTTGCCTCTTCAATAGTGGTTGGGGGCTTAGTTCCCGACCAATTCATCATGAGCGTCATCGTGTCTAGGGTAAATTTTTTCACCACCTCTGGCGTTCGCTCCTTATTCCCTAAAGGAGCTACAGTAATAGCTTTTCCTGTCTCTAGCTGAACGAGAGAAGGAGGAGCTTTTTTTGACAACTTGGAATAAGCTCCGTATTGCAGAACCAACACGAAAAATGTTAGTAAGTGCAGTCCTAGAGTGCCAACGACAAACAGACCCATTGCATCATTTTTCGAGAACTTTGTCGGCTGTCGCTCAAGAAATCGCAAGCGCTTTTGAGAAGCACCATCCGCTTTTGTAGTCATAGTAACTGT
>NZ_DATNPA010000134.1:0-8593 GCF_036703385.1 Allocoleopsis sp.
CTAGGGAGCCGGTCAAGAAGTCAAGGTTGACAAAATCTACTTTCTGGGGATGGGCGAAGCATTCGGAGACTAATTTATAGTAAGTGTCCAGGATTTTCCGTCCGAATGCTTCGCCCCTACAACTTTCATATTATGGCTCTCTTGTCAAATACTTGTACTTGACCGGCTCCCTAGGGTCATCTTTGGGTCATCTTTGGGTCATGCTACGACGAACAGCGCGATCGCCTCCAGCACAAGCGTTGCTTTTCGCCAATGAATCAACAGCGCGATCGCTCGCTCAGGCACGTTGGTTTAAGCCATCCTAACCCTTGCTGATAAAGGCATGAATACGTTCTAGAATCTGCTCTAACCCACTTAGCAGGTCAGATGCACCCAAAAGCTGATTTTCTTCAGCCTGACGCTCTAACTGGGCCGCGATTTCTGGCATCTCGTAGATGGCGACCGTGGCACTGGAACCTTTGAGTTGGTGAGCGCGACGGGCAAGGGTGGCGCAATCGCCCGCTGCGAGCGCATTCTTTAATTCTTCCAAGTAAACGAGAGCATCTTCTAGAAAAACTTGTAAGAGTTCTCGTAGAAATTCAGTATCTCCTCTAGAAAGTTCTGACAACATCTCTAAATCCACAGGTGCTTCATTGAGGTGTTCAGGAACAGATGGAGAACATTTCAGGGAGTTAGAGAGGTGATAACTGTTGGGAGTTAGGGGGTTTGAGTTTTGACTGTTTGGAATGCTCAAGTACTCGGTTTGCAGTTCTGGCTCCCCGCCTCCTTGACTCGCTGAATCCTTGACTCGCTGAGGTACCCAGCGTTCTAAGACCTGTTCTAATTCTTCGAGCCTCACAGGTTTGCTGACGTAGTCATCCATGTCTGCCGCCAGACATTTTTCGCGATCGCCTACCAAAGCATTAGCCGTCATAGCAATCACGACAGTTCGACGAGATTCACCTTCAAAGGCACGCAAGAGTTGGGTTGTTTCGTACCCATCCATGACAGGCATCTGACAGTCCATCAAGACAATATCGTAGGCGTAAGCCGATGAGGGGGGATGAGTGGTTGATAGCGATCGCAAAGCGTTAGTGGCATTAGGAGCGTGATAGGGACAAAGTTCGGGGGTCAGGTGAAGACATTTGTGGACTTTGTCGGGCTGGGACGCTACGATCGCCTGACTATATCCTGTGACACTTCGGTTCGCTTCGCTAAGACCTCTCCCGTCCCGCTGCGCTAACGCTATCATTAGAGCTTCGGTTCCACTCTCCTCCTGTTCCAACAGCCCCCAATCTCCAGTCTTACTAAAGCCTGTGCCACTCGTTAGCCAATCCAGTGCTTCCTTGCCATTAACAGCACAATCTGCCTCATAACCCAACATTTTCAACTGATTAAGTACTACCTTTTGGTTAGTTGGAGTATCTTCTACCAACAAAATTTTCACTTTTGAACGGTAGGTTGCGCTCTTAGGGATTAGCGATGGAGGTTTCACTAGAGTTGCCTGACTCTTCGGGTTGCACTCATCCAAGGGCGTCAAAACCTGCCTGAGACAACCCAATAGCTTAGAGGCTTTCAAGGGCTTAGTGATACAACCACTAAATCCCAAATCCATCAGGCGTAAGGCCAGCGATCGCTCTTGCACCGAACTCATCAACAACCATTTTGTCGATCGCTGTAGTCGCTGGGAGTGACTCGTAGCGGGTAAGCCAACCGGATCCAAATCCGTCAATCCCTGACTCGGACTATGGGCTTGAATCACCAAGGCCAAAGCCGCTCTTACACTTTCGCTTTCCCGCTCCAGCAAGTTCAAGTCGAAAATCGCGACATCAATGAACTGATTTTGACTCTCAACAGAGCGCCAAACCGTGACGGCTTCTTCACAACTGGAGGCTTCCATGACCTGCATTCCCCAAAAGGTCGCCAGAGAATGCACCACCTTCCGAAGTGTGGTGCTGCCGCTGATGATGAGCAGTCTCAGTCCGACCAAATCGAGTGCGGGGGTTGGTGTAGCCAGGTCACCCGCTTGTTTAGCCAGCGGCACTGTGAACCAGAAGGTTGACCCCTGCTGTGGGAAGGAGGAGGGGGACGCAGGGGGCGATAATGTAGCGCTAGCGATGTTAGGAACATCAGCGGAGTGCGATCGCCCACAGGGGGAGAAAAAATTCTTTGGTTCGTCTGCTACTCCTACTCTAGAAACTCCCTCTCTTCTACTCGTGCTACCTTCTGTTCCCTGAGGTGCAGCCATTTTCACCGACCACCGCCCCGGTACGAAGGCCGCCCCGTGACTGGCGACGCCGATTTCACCTCCCATCAGCTCCACCAACTGCTTACAAATTGCCAATCCCAAGCCAGTGCCTCCATGCTCGCGTGTGGTTGAAGTATCCACTTGGGAGAAAGATTGGAACAGCTTCTTTTGGTCTGCGGGTGCAATGCCCATACCTGTATCCGTTACGGAAAACCGCAGTTCGGAATAAGTAGAGGTCTCAAATTCTAAGGACACTTGAATCACAACTTCCCCAGCAAACGTGAATTTGATCGCATTCCCGACCAAATTCATCAGAATCTGCCGCAGTCGATGGGCATCCCCAATTAACTGTTGCGGCACATTATTGTCAATTAAAACGGCTAATTCTAGCCCCTTGCTCTGAGCTGCTGTTGCCAGTAAATCCGCTACGTCTTCAATGCAGCGGTTTAACTCAAATTCCTGCATCTCTAGACGCATTTCACTGGCTTCTAGCTTAGAAAAGTCGAGAATGTCGTTGAGCAGCGTCAGCAAATTCTCGGCACTGACCCGTAGCGTCTGCACAAAGTCTACTTGTTCGGGATTCAGGTCTGTTTTCGCTAGCAATTCGGTCATTCCCAGCACCCCATTCATGGGAGTGCGGATTTCGTGACTCATGTTGGCGAGAAATTGGGATTTGAGCCGCGAGTTTTCCAAGGCCGCTTCTCTAGCTCCTACCAACTCGTTGATTCGGTCGGTAGCAATCACAACGCCGCCCACTGACCCTTCTGGAGTAGACCAAGGTTGAACCGCCCAACGCAGGGACAACGTGGAGCCATCATCTCGCTCCCACTTATCTTCTGGCTGGGACAAGACTTCACCGTTCAAGGCGCGTTGCACAATCGCCCGCCAACGCTGTGGGAAGTCGGAGAAAACCTCACAAAGCGTCCGACCCATCATGGACTGTCCTTCTAAGCCGTAATCGGTTGACCACTTGTGGGAATGAACCAGACAGCGCATCTGAGTATCGAACATGGCGATGGCAACGGGAGCATTGGCAATAATCTCTCGCAATTGCTGGCGCTCTCGTTCTAGTGCTTGCCCGACCTGTTTGCGCTGGATACCGAGGGCAATCTCATCGGCAATGAAGGCGAGGGCGTTGCAGGTGTCTTGATTGATAGGTTGGCGGGCAAATAGCGTAATGACGCCCACAAGTTGATTTTCAACCACTAAGGGATACCTGAAAAAGGCAACCATCCCCTCTTGACACACCCATTCGCGAAGGACGCTACCGTGTCCCGTTTCCCTCTCCTCTAGCAGCAGCTCATCCACAAGATGATTGGTTAGGTACGGCTGGCGTTCTTGAGCCATGAGACTGAGGTTCAAGGAAGTCACCAAGGCGCGGTCAGGAATAGTATCGGGGTGACTACAGGCTCCAGCACTGGCCTCTAGTTCTAGGATGTTCTGGTTCTCTTTGAGCAGCCAAATCCGTGCTAGGGCAACGTTGAGGTGTTGTACAATCGCTTGTGCGCACTGTTGCAGCATACCCCCCAAAGTGCCGCCCTGAGTTAGAGCCAGACCTACCTCAGTCGCTAATCGGGTTTGACGCGATCGCTCAACTAAAATTAATTCTGCCTGTTTGCGATCGGTAATGTCGGTGATCGAGCCAGCGATTCGATAGGGTTGTCCTGTCGCATCTCGGCAAACGGTTCCACGAGAGTGAACCCATCGACTGCTACCCTCTCGATGCAGCAGCCGATGTTCGATGTCTAGATGGGGGGTTAATCCTCGCCAATGAGCAATTGCAGCCGTGAGCACGGCTTGCTGGTCATCTGGATGCACGAAGTTGAGCCAATTCTCTGAGGTAATGTCAATTTCGCGATCGCCATAACCCAAGAGGGCTTTGAAACTTGGAGATACATAGAGTTCATCGCTCGTCAAGTTCATCTGCCAAGCCCCAACTTGACCCCCGCTCATCACCAGTGCATACCGTTGTTCACTCTCACGTAGCTTTTGTAACAGTTGGGTACGCTCAATGGCATAGCCCAGGACATGAACGAGCAAAGGGGTGTTTACCTGTTCTTTGAGCAGATAATCCTGTACTCCTGAATCAATAGCCTTCACGGCTAGATGTTCATGCTCCTGATCGGTTAGCACAACAATGGGTGTAAGGGGGACTTTTGAACGGATACTCACAACAAGCTCCATCCCCTGATCATCTGGCAAGGAGAGGTCTAATACAATGACATCAAAGCTGTCTTGCTCCAAGCGCTTTAGCGTCTCATCAAGTCGCTGAGCATGAGTCAACTCAAAGCTTATCCTTTGGGTTTTTGATAAGAATTCTCCAAAAAGTGCAGCTTCTTTGAAATTGTCCTCAACCAAAAGGACTTTCAGCGATTGGGCTTGCATTGTTGTGTTGGTTATTCCCTTTAGTTGCATCCGAAACAAGTAGATTTCTAACCCTTAGCGTGACATCAATTGTTCAAATTCATGTGATTGGCTTGTTCTCCCTCCTGAATAGATGGCTAAATCAGTTGGATGGGTTACCGTTTCTTTTATGATGCTAGTGACTTTTTACAACATCAATATTCTCATCGCCTGACTGTCTAGCAGTAGAGGTTTAATTCCATGCAATCCAAGTAATGATTCCACCTGTTATTATAGGAATGCCACTGACTTAAGAACTCTCCTACCTCATCAACCAACCCTTGTGCAGGGGGTCTCTAGGTAGGCACTCCGTACAAGCCTTATTTTATTTTCTAATCATAGTTTGCAATAATTTTTATTGAAATTATTAGGTTTTGGCTAATCTTTACAAAAATAACAAAACGACTTGTTCAAGGCTTCTCAAAACTGGGTAGCTCGTTTTCGCATTAAGGCGCTACAAATACTCTTTTCCTCTTCTTTTCCACCCCCAATCTGTAGCCTCACAGCGGCGAACTAGTAGAAAGCTTGATTCTAACCCCTGATTGCTCAGAATGGCAGCCGCTTGAGTGATTTTTTCAGTTACGTGTTTTTTACCGTTAGGCTGGTTATGAGGGCGAGATGATTAAATACGGGAGGATTAAATGCCCTTATTTGACCAACCGTGAGAGAATGCAACCCATTGTCTGACGGCGTGGAGGTTGTGGTGAAGTTAGCTAGACTGAATAATAGATAAGGACAGGAATACTTTTGTTCTGTTCGATACTGTTCGGTTAAACGCTGCTGCGTTAAGACGGCGTAAGCCTGTGGATATGCCTTCTGAAAAAGGGCAATTGTAGCAGGAAACCCCGACTGCTCTCTGGGCAGCTGTACGCAGTCCGGTAAAAGCCCATGTCATCAGTCTTGGACATGGCGCTGGGAGGGTGCCACCATTCCAAGTGATACCCTTATTGATAGTTTGTATTGATAGTTTGGAGTTTTGTAGAGGCAGATATATGACATCCTATGCAACCTCTTCTGCCAGAGCCGAGATGAGTGAACTCCGGCGCTTGAAAACGTTACTGCCACCAGAATTGCAGAGCTGGGTCATGGTAGAAGCAACCACAGAAGTCAATCCACCCTTGCTTCGTACTGAAGAAATTGGCAGAGATGAGGTTGAGATTCAAATTGACTTAGTCAAATGGGAGCAACTTGCCCTTGACCAGCGCAACTTGCTATTTTGGCACGAAGTGGCTCGAGTTCAAAATGATACCATCCCTAAAGAAGGCTGGGAAATGGCAGCCCTAGCCATTGGTTTGGGCGGTGCTGTGGGCGAACTGTGGGTACAAGATGGCTTGCTCCTGTTGTTGGCGCTGGCGCTGTGTGGCGTTTCCGGTTGGCGACTGTATCAGAAGAACAATGGGGAGAAAACCCTTAAAGAATCGTTAGAGGCGGATGAAAAAGCGATCGCCCTTGCCACTCGTTTTGGTTATACTCTACCCAACGCTTACAAAAGCCTCGGCAGCGCTTTAAAAACCCTAGTTGAAATCACTCCAAGTCGGCGTCAACGGCGCAAATACGAAGCACGGCTTTCTGCGCTCAAAAAGAGTGCATCTCAAGCCAAGGCACGAGTTAAATCTCAACGGGAGGAACAGTACTAGTACTAAAGCTGACCCATCATCTTGTGAGTCTGCGGTATAACCCGGACGGACGCGAGGATGCGTTTCATTAACGCTTGCCAAGCAAGAACCTGTTCGGGAGAAGGCACAAGCAAGTGCTGATTTGATTCCTCCAACGGGGTTACCGGTTGGAGAAATAGGGGAATTTCGGGACTGACCTGTGCCACCAATTGAGCAGCTTGCTCTAACTCAATTGGGTCTGTGTTGCGGTCAACGATAACCTTGACAAAGACCGCCACAGATGACTTATGACAAAGCTGAAGAAATTCGCTGTGTGCCTGTCCTGTGTCCTCCCCACTCACACTCTTGAGCTTGATATCCATACCTACCGAATCTAAGAAGGGCAGAACCATCGCTAGCTGTTCGGGACGGTGACCAGCAGTTTCCAGATAAATCGGTAATTCAGTCAATTGGCGTAATAGCGGGAGAAACTCGACGAGAAATGGAGCATGTAGCAAGGGTTCGCCACCCGTAAGCGCTAGGCTATCGTGTAAGCCCGGTTGATTTTGCCATTCCACCCATTCGAGGAGCTGATTCCCCGATACTGGATTGGGATGAGTTTCAAAATCCCTTTGTCCCGGCGTCCGTTCAATACGACACTCAGAGGGAACTCCCCAGGTATGGGCACTGTCGCAAAACTTACAGCGTAGGTCGCATAGAGCAAAGCGGATAAATAGCTGACGAGTACCGACGTTTAGCCCTTCCCCTTGAATGGCAGAAAAAATTTCTACGAGGCGAGCAGTGAGCTTAGTTTCTAGCGGCATGATAATGCTGAATTATAAAGTATGAAGGAGCCAAACGGCTTAGTTATGGGCACGACCTAGGGGGGTTCGCTGGGTAGCCAGTACACCCGGCGAGTTTGAGAGTGACTTTTTCTAGCCAGTGTTGTGCAGCAGCTTTGCCGTGTTAATCTTATGGGGGTGAATTTGCACGAGCAAGTGGAACGTAGTCCGGTCAAGGTGCGTCATGGGGGTAGCGCTACACATCACGAAGAACACCAACGAGTCCTAAATAAAAAATTGTCTAGCACACGTTCCCTCGAACTCTCCGTTCATTAAAATGGAGCATGAATTGAGTCCAACTAATTGGCGAAGTAGAAGATTGTAGGACAAAATAGTTGGTCAGAACGATAGGTTACAACTGAGTACCAATTTTTATGCCTGACCCAGTTCCAGAAACAGGTTTTGAGGTAGATTTCACAAACGATACTGCTGTGATGCAGATACCCGTTCGCTTGGCTGGGGTTGACGCTGTGGCCTTTAAAGACGCTTGTCACCAGCTTTTAGAGAGAAGTTCGCTGCCCCAGAAAATCGTTTTTGATTTTTCACAGACGACCTTTATCGACAGCAGCGGTATCGGCGCAATCGTTAGCAATCATAAAAGCGCTCGACTCAAGGAAATTAAGTTGGTACTCAGGGGCGTGCTTCCGCAGGTGCAAGCCGTGCTGGAAATGACCGCACTCGACAAAGTCTTGACGATTGAACCTCTAGAGGAACCAACAACTCCGGTTGCAGCGCGGACAAAAACAGAGCTACCAACGACTCACCCTTCTGTACGCTCTAAAGTAAAGCGATTCTTAGACGTGGTGGGTTCACTAGTGGGTTTAGTACTTACGGGTTTGGTGTTTATTCCGATCGCAATAGCTATTAAGCTCAACGATCCAGGCCCCATCTTCTTCAGTCAAACCCGCTTAGGTTGGATGGGCAAGCCTTTTCGGATTTGGAAATTCCGCTCCATGAAGGTTAATGCTGAAGAAAGCAAAAAACAGCTTGAAAGTCAAAATAAAGCCGATGGCAAGACGTTCAAAATAGACAACGACCCCAGAATTACATCGGTGGGTCGCATTTTACGGAAGACGAGTCTGGATGAACTGCCTCAGTTTTGGAACGTCCTCAAAGGTGAAATGAGTCTGGTTGGCACCCGACCCCCAACACCGAATGAAGTCGATATTTATGAGGTACCGGAATGGCAACGTTTAGATGTCAAGCCAGGAATGACTGGCGAGTGGCAGGTCAATGGACGCTCTTCCATAAAGAATTTTGAAGACATCATTAGACTGGATTTACGCTACCAGCAAAACTGGAGCTTGGCGTATGACCTGAAGCTCATTCTCAAAACAATCTTGGTTGTGTTTCGTAAAGACAGTGGCGCTGTTTAAAAAACCCTGGAATCTTGTGTGGTTGAGGCATAACGAAAAAGCTCTCAAACAAGACCGTCTCGAAGTCGAGAC
The DNA here is from genome assembly GCF_036703385.1 of Allocoleopsis sp. Classification (NCBI taxonomy): domain Bacteria; kingdom Bacillati; phylum Cyanobacteriota; class Cyanophyceae; order Coleofasciculales; family Coleofasciculaceae; genus Allocoleopsis; species Allocoleopsis sp. The sequence continues at coordinate 8,516 of NZ_DATNPA010000134.1, forward strand.
GGACTTACACGCTGTTACAAAAGTTTTACAGTGGTTTGAGGACTTTACCAAACCGATGCTGCCTCAACCCTCTCAGTC
>NZ_DATNPA010000135.1:0-28146 GCF_036703385.1 Allocoleopsis sp.
TTGGTCTGCACCAACTAATAAGGTTTGAAAAGCGCCTTCAGGAAATCCTGCTTCTCGGAAGATTTGTTCGATCGCTAAAGCGCATTGCGGGACATTTGACGCGTGTTTGAGTAAGCCGACATTTCCTGCCATGAGGGCGGGTGCTGCAAAGCGGAAAACCTGCCAAAATGGGAAATTCCAGGGCATTACTGCGAGAATTAGCCCCAAGGGTTGATAACGCACAAAGCTCTTGCTGGCATCTGTCGATACGGCAACGTCAGCGAGAAAGTCAGCCGCGTGTTCGGCGTAGTAGCGGCAAACTGAGGCACATTTTTCGGTTTCAGCGAGCGCACTTTTCAGGGTTTTCCCCATTTCAGTGGTCATGATCTTACCGAAGTTAACCTTGTCTCGCTCCAGAATCTGGGCGGCTTTATTCAGCCATTCGGCTCTTTGTTGCATTGACGTTTGGCGATATTGCTCAAACGTCTGTTGCCCTAGTGCTAGCTTTTCTGCAATGGACTCAGCGCTCTCGGCCTCAAATGTTTTGATGGTCTCCCCGGTTGCTGGGTTAATCGTGGCGATACCCATAAGCTCGTTCTCCAACCCCAAATGTAGATGGGTCTATTTTTTGTTTTCCTTGTTTCCTTAGTCTAATGCCACCCTCAGTTTCGAGCAGCCAATAATGTAGATTGCTTTACAGTTTTTTGCCTGGGTTGAGGAGCCGACAGCAACTATTACTGTAAATTTTTTCAAACAAAATATAATCACTCACTTCACTAAACTTGGCAAATCTTAAATAATTATTTATTTTATTTGAGAGTTACAATAGAATTGAATTACAGAGAAGTTAATTCTCAAGCTAGCTTGACAAGATTTTTCCTTAAACACACAGCAAAGACTGAGCAACCTAGCGGCTCGCCCCCAAATTACAGACCATCACAAGCGCCAGACAGCCGCTTGGAGAGTGCCCTGTCCACTCTTATAACTAGAGTGATATGACCGTCGTAGAGCTTCCCTTAAGGACAACATGGATGACTTGGAATTTTGCCATTGTTGTAAACCCACGTATGGCGGTGCTAGTGATAATCCACGCTCTATCGCCAGCAAGCTGCTGATTTTAGCCGTCGATGACGATGAAGACAACTTGTTGCTTTTAGCTTATGCACTAGAGCCTTTAGGCTGCGGCTTGATCACCGCTACTGATGGTTTGACCGCTCTACGCAAAGCACAAGTCCATCGCCCGGATATAATTTTGCTCGATATCCTCATGCCCTATATGGATGGCACTGAGGTAGTCACGCACCTGAAGAAAGATGTCAAAACAAAGACGATTCCCGTAATTGCCGTGACGGCCTTAGCCAGAAAAGAAGACCGAGAACGTCTTCTGCGGGCAGGCTTCAATGACTACCTCAGCAAGCCCTATATGATCGAAGAGATTGAAGCCTTAGTGCGGCATTATCTCCGCTTGCCCGCTGCTATTTTTTGATTTTGGGCACTGCTTCGGGGTTGCGAACCTCTGGCGTAACCTCCAAAACCACAATGATGCCAGTGCGACCGGTTTCCAGAGTGGCATCGCTGAGGAGGTCAAGCACAGCAACACCCAGCACTTCCTGTATCAGCACTCTTAATTGGGGTTTAATGGCTTCATCCAATTCTGAGCGAACTTGTTGGGCTAATTCAGCCTGACCCCTATCCGCTAAGAGTTGTTCGGGTGGAGTAATCGAGCCTTCGAGAATAATTGCCACCTTTTCATCAAAGATTTGGCAAGTCACCTTCCCTGGCTGATGGCCTAACTGGTCGCGATACAAAGCCTGGAGTCGCTGTGAAAGCAGGCGTTCTAACTGCCCTCGGGTAGGCTTGGAGGACTCCTGTGTCATAGGGGGGTGTTGGTGAAGAATAAAAGGATCTAAAGGCATATTTTAATGATTATCCAACAATTTTTGTGTTATTGTTCTAGCGAGCCTAGATTCTTGACAAGCATCTAGATTTGTGTAGCAGGATACTCTTGCCTTTAATAGTACACATCCTTGTCAGTGAAACGTGAGCAGTGACCCGTCAATCAAAAACTATCCTTAAGTGTGAGGCTTCCAGTTTCTTGCGCGTTAATCTTGCAAGAGCAACGGTTAGCTCAAGACATTCCCAAAAATGCGAAATAATTTCGTATTTTTGGTCTTAATTTTCGTAATTTTGCAATTTAACCCTAAAATAGTGCTAGAAACAGGAGTTCTCTTGACAATTCTCAGCAGGACTCCTCTAAAAGCTACAAATCAGCGCCGATTCAATACAAGCCAATCTGTAATAAGCACCGCTAACTCGCGGAAGGATTGCCTTGTCTACATTGCTGTTATGAGGATATCGGGAAGACCCAACTTCTCAAGAGCAGAATATAGAAGATATGAACGTGAATACGAAATTTTCCTTGGGTATCGGCGAGAGTGCTACCCCCCGACAGCCATTGGTCTTGGTTGTAGATGATAATGAAGATAACTTGTCACTGCTCGCTTTCTTGGTAGAGCAGATGGATTGTACACTGCTGACCGCGCCCAATGGTCAGACGGCTCTAGATTTAGTAGCAAATCATCAGCCGTCGCTGGTTTTACTCGATATGATGCTACCTGATTTAGACGGACTGGAAGTCTTAGGTCGCATTAGGCAGAATCCAGTAACAGCCAAAATTCCGGTGATTGCCGTTACGGCTATGGCGCGACAACAAGACCGCGATCGCATCTTATCAGCAGGCTGCAATGAATACGTGACTAAGCCCTATAACGTTGATGAGATAGAAGCACTGATGCGTCGTTATTTGAGTCAATCGGGTTGAAGGTTTGTAGGTTGAAAGTTGAAGGTTTTGAAGTTGAAGGTTGAAGGTTTGAAGGTTTGTAGGATGCGTTAGCGACGCGTAACGCATCCATGTTGATGGGATAAAAGGTATCTGGTATCTGGTAGAAGTACGTCTACGCCTAACCCGCTCTACTGTAACTTACGCCTCAGCGCTTTGAGGATAAATCAAAATTTTGTAAGTATCGGGTGTCGGAGCGATCGCACGTTCAACAGCATCGGCTAATTTTTGTAAGGGGTAGCGATCGCTAATCAAGGCATCCACATCAATGCGACGATTGAATACAATATCTGTTGCCAGAGACTGAACTCGATAAGAGGAACTATAACTCCCCATCAGATCGATTTCTCGGCGGTAAAGCAGATTGGGATTGATGGGAATTTCCACCTCATCTGGAAACTCGGCAAAAAACACGATCTTGCCGCCTTTGCGGGTACAGTCTAAGGCTTGGAAAAAGGCTTTTTCGCTGGGAACAGCCAGTAGGGTAGTGTCAACACCCATGCCTTCGGTGAGGGCGAAAACTTTCGCTTGTAACTCGGGATCGCGGGCATCAAAAGCCGCTTCTGCACCAATGGCTTTGGCTTTCTCGATACGACTGGGGATCAGATCCGTTGCGATCGCTTTAGCCCCGAAGTACTTCACCAGCATAATAAACATTAGCCCGATCGGGCCAGCACCGGTGACTAAAACGGTTTGACCAGGGTTCACTTGTGCTTTTTTCACCGCTTTGAGGCAGCAGTTCGTGGGTTCCACAAAACTCGCTTGTTCAAAACTCACCCCTTCGGGGATAGGAATTAAACCCCCATTGCGGACGATGTGACCAGGTACCTTAACATAGTCTGCAAAGCCGCCACCACTAGGAACAAACCCAGCGGTTGTAGAGATGTTCTTATAGACTTCGCACATTGAAAAATTATCATTCAGGCAGTAACCGCAGCGCATACAAGGGATGTGGTGCATCACAACAACCCGTTGTCCCACCTGCCAACCCGTGACATTTTCCCCAACCGCTGCAATGACACCAGCGGTTTCATGTCCATAAATGCGGGGTGGGTCATACAGAGGATAACGGATTTTTTTGATATCCGACTGGCAAAGTCCCACCACTCGCACCTGCACCAGCACCTCATCAGCTTGGAGTTCTGGAACTGGCACCTCTTCGTAACTTAGCTGATTCACCCCTCGGAATACTTGCGCCTTCATGCACTGCTCCTCTTCGTCCTGGCAATTTTAGACTTATACCATTCTCCTCTGTTCCCCTCACCTCTGTGCTCTCTGAGCCTCTGTGGTTCGTTGCGATTAGAGAATGTCGCCTATTTTTGAGCAAATCGCCACACCCCATCCCAATCTTCCGGTACACCCTCCTCCATCAACTGATTCACCCGCTCCAAATACAGCTTCGCAGCCTTATCCGAAAGATTAACAGCTAACACTTGCTCAAAGTAGCGTTTTGCCTCAGCAAATTCTTGATCGCGATAGTGTTCCAATCCCTGCTCAAAATCGGCTTGAGTCTGGAACTTCATCGCTTTGAGCTCTTCAGGCTCACCATCCATCACTTCATAGACAGAAATTGGCTCACTCTTACCTTTCACAATCGCGCGATCGAGGAATCGAATCTCGTATTGACTCGGATCGCTCAGCCTCTCCAAAACCTGCTCCGAGATTAACATCGACACCCCATAATACTTAGTCAAGCCTTCCAATCGTGCTGTCAAATTTACACTATCGGAGAGTGCATCGCCCTGCATACGATTTTCTTCTCCCACCATACCCACCATCAAGTGACCGACGTGGATGCCGATGCCAACCTGAATGGCTTGATAGCCTTTAGCTTGCCGCTGTTGGTTGTATTGCCGAATCTTCTTGAGCTTGGCGATTCCAGCCTGCACCGCATCATCAGCACCATCGGGGAAGATGGCCATCAGACCATCCCCCAAGTATTTGACAATAATACCGTTATGCTGTCGGATTGCTGGGCCTACCCGTTGTAAATAGGCATTGACGAAGGTAAAGGTATCCTGAGGTGTCATGCTCTCTGACATGGTGGTAAAGGAGCGGATATCAGAGAACATCACCGCCATTTCTTGGCTGACGTGGTCACCTAAATGGACATGGGTCACATATTGCTTTTGCAGAAACTTGAGATATTCCAGGGGGAAGAAGCGAGCAAAGGCATTCTTGTGGCTTTCTAGGATTTCAAAGGATTCTTTAAGCTGTCCTGCCATATCGTTGAAAGACTTAGCCAGTTGTCCGACTTCATCGGAACGGTCAATATCAACCGCTTTATCCCATTCACCTTTGGCAATATCTTTGGCAGCAAAGTTGAGCCGAATCAGCGGTTCTGTGACCCACCGAACGGTGAAAACGCCCATAATAATCGCCACAATTAAGGTTGCAATACATAGCAGGATGGTGGTGCGGGTATTAGCGTTGATTTGATCCATGAAGTCAGATTCTGGAACAACCACCACAATCAACCAGTCCAAACCATATTGATCTGTGAAGGGAGACACCTGGAGGAATTGGCGCTGACCGTTGAGGATAAATTCGAGTTGAGAGTCTTTCGGAATGCCTTGAAGATTAGGGAAGCGATCTCGTAAAAAAGCCGCGCTAGAACGCATGAGCCGATCCTCGCTGTCCCAAGCTCGGAGGCGTTTGGCGTCTTTGGAACGTCCAATCACCAAGGGTTGACGCGTCACTGAACTGGCGACTAACTCTCCTGACGGTTCAACGATAAACACTTCCCCAGAGCGACCAATTTTCAAGGTTTGCAAAAACTTACCAATTTGTTCAATACCCAACTCAGAAGCCAGAACGCCTAACAGTTTTCTCTCACGGCTGTAAACGGGCAGACTTGCCTTAATTTGCAGGAAGTCATAGCCTGTATTAACGTAAACCTCACTCCAAGTCGGTCTTCCGTGCCTGACAGCAGCTCTGTAGTAGGGGCGAGTTCGTGTATCGTAGTTAGGAACGGTTTTAGCCAGCTTAACTCGATTCCCCTCACTATCGATGTCGTAGTAGTAGAGAGTGCCGCTGCCGGGGGTGAGTTGTTCGGCAATTTGAGGTTGCTCGGAAGTAGACTGACGATTGACCCAACCAACACGAGTAAACTGACCTTGTTCATTGGCAAAGCCAATATTACCAATAGATTCGTAAGTTTGAACTTGCCGCCAGAAGTAACGTTGAGCCTCTTTAATTTTCTGAAAGTCCAACAGTCCCAGCCCAATCGCACGAGCATTAAATTGATTTATCCGTTGAGGAACATCAACATAAGTTTGGATGCGATCGCGAACATGGACGGAGACTTCGCTGCGCAGCTGACTGGCAAGGTCATTCACTGCTTTCTGCCCATTTCTAAAGGAAAGGTAACCCACCAAACCAACGGCCCCAACTACTTGCATCACAAAGGGAACAATGAGGATGACTCGTAGTGGAACTTTACCCAGTGCTTGCAACAGCTTCCTCTGGGTTCGCGGGTGAGGAGGTTGCCTTTGGGTAACGGTGGCAATAGGGATTTGAGCCGAACTCTCTTGTGCCGCCGTACTGGAGGATTCCGCATGTGTAGCTGTTACAGTGGGAGTTGCATGAGCAGGCATTGCAACTTGAGGTGCTAGCGGTTCATGGGGTTGGAGATTGGACGCAGTTGGGGCGATGGCTTGATTAATCCCTGTATCCGGTACCGAGGCAATTACCGGTAAGGTGAAGGTGAAGCGAGTTCCAAAGCCAACTTCAGACTCAACCCAAATTTTGCCCCCGTGCAATTCCACCAACGCTTTGATGATGCTCAATTCCAAATCTTTGGTCTCAGACTGCTGAATGGCGAGGTGATCGGCTTGGTTAAACAGCTCAGAAATAGCTTCTAACTCAGCCTCTGAAATCCCTGTACTCGTGTCGGCAACGGTAATTGCTATCTGCTCTGGGTTTCCTGTACTAGGCTCGTAGCGATTAGCTTTGCCACCGCCCAAGGGGCGATCGCTGATAGCTACGGAGATTTCGACAGAACCACGTTCTGTCAACTGAATTGCCTGCTCAACCAGGCTTTGCAGAATCTGTTGCAGGCGTTGCTCATCGGCATAAAGGGTAGGCCAATCAGCCGGAATGGAATTGACCAACTGCAAGTCTTTCTCACCCACCCAAGTTTGGCTGGACTGCAACACCACTTCAACGAGCGATCGCAAGTTCACGGGTTGCCATTGCAGTTTGATCTCTCCTTGTCTGAGCTTGGTGAAGTCACGGATGTTGTTGACTAAGCTGAGCAGTTGATGAGCGCTCTGGGTGATTGTTGAGAACTTGTGTCGTTGCGCCTGAGAAAGTTCTCCCGTTTCCTCTTCTAAGAGCGACTGGATGACATGAACCATGCCATTGAGGGGAGTACATAATTCGTTAGAGGTGTTGATCAGGAATTCCTCTTTCAGTTCACTCAAACGCTTCAATTGAGCATGTTTTTCTTTTAGGGCTTGGGTGAAGCGAATGCGATCGACCTCGGATTGTTTGCGTTTAGTAATATCTAGAATTGCATTGAGCAGTACTTCCTCTCCATTGAGCGTAAACGGTTGAATTGAACTCGCCCCCCAAAATCCTGTCCCATCTATCTTTTTAAAGCGGATTTCGTAGTTTCGTAAAGAGCCATTTTTCGCATAAATCTCCAACAACTTTTGTCGATCATCGGGGTCAGCATAGAAATCAAGCGTAGAGCGACCGATTAGTTCCTCCATTGGCTGACCAAACATGGAGCTGGCTGTCGCATTGGCATACAGAACTTCACCGTCAGCTAAACGCGAAATCAGGAGAGTAACAGGAGTCGCTTCGGCAATGAGGCGAAAGCGCTCTTGACTCTCCCGCCTTGCTGCTTTTGCTTCCTCTTGTAGTTCCTCCTCGATAACATCACTGTGTTCTGTCATGGCTTCCAGGATGATTTCCAGGTCAGCTTTTTCTTGTTGAACTGTTTCTAGTTCCTGACTCAGATGAGTGATTTCTAACAGCAGCTGTTCTAAATTCGGACTATTTGATGAGGGACGAGGCGCTTCGGAGTGGATTGAATCAGACATAGGGGTATTTATACAATTTTGGATTTTGGATTTTAAAACTTTCGCGAGTGGGTTGTTTGGAAAATTTAACTATTGAGGGAATAAAGCAAAACCCTATTAACTGGTTAGAGATTGAATCAGTGCGGCAGAACTGGGAGTAGATTGAGCTGATTCGACGCGCTCTACCTTGCTTTTCTCGTTTGCGCTATTACAGCCTCCCGCCAGGGAGCCATCTCTTCACCTAGGCTTACATTTACAACTAACGCAAAAGCCCACCCCTTTAAGGAGTGGGATGAGCTTACTATATCAAAGGGCTATTCGTAGAGTGAAGTACATAGTGCCGCTCGATAGGGAAGGCGTTGGACTTATAGCCTCCCCAGAACCCCACTGCCAGTTAAGCGAAATTCGTCAGGAAGCAATACTGCTCGGTTAAACAGAGAAGGGGATTTTGTTCACGATTGAGACTCTCCATCCTGCTTTTGCTGCGTTTTTTGGTGTCTGTTGTTTGAAGCTGTGTCGAAACCCCAAAAGTACCCTCAAGGGTACTTTTTCTTTCTTGATTAGGAAAAGCTGTTCATCTGTATGAATTATTTCTTAGGAGAAAATAGTCAATCAAGGTGCTTTTGCAATGTTTCCTCAATCATTTAACCAACAAGTGCCTCCACTGCTACTCGCTCAACTTGATGCGCTCACGACAGACAGAATCGACCGCTCTACTAGGCTGCAACAGTTGCTAATGGCAACGAAGGCATCCTCTGATACGCCAGTGAACTATGACCAGATAGAAAATATATTAGAAGCACTACCAGAAAGCCTGGACAAGTTAATGTTATACCAAGCCCTAGCAGAACTTCAACAAGCTCAAAAAGTGGCTCATGAATCCATGAATTCACTTGAAGATTATTTATACCAAGTTCCCCTATTGAATCCTTCAGATTCATCTGAGAGGTTCCCTGGTTTGAGCGTTTCTATCCCCTACATTTCTCAAGATAAAGAGACTCGTAGCGACGGGCTTGAATTTCCAAGGTAAATTCTTGTTCGGCTTTTTGACGAGCGCGATCGCACAATTTCTGATACCGTTCTTGGTTCTCTAACACCCATATAATACCCTGAGCCAAATCCTCGCTATCTAAGGCTTGAGCGAGATAGCCATTGTGCTGATGTTCGATCAGCTCCGGCATCCCTCCGATATTAAAGGCAACGCCAGGGGTACCACAAGCGATCGCTTCCATTACAGTGTTGGGCAAGTTATCTTGAGTGGAAGGAGCAACAAAGACATCCGCTGCTGCATAAACCACGGCTAGAGAAATCTCATCACTCAGTCTTCCCAAATAATGAGAGTTTAATCCCAATTCAACTGGCTCTTGAGGTCGAGATGCACCAAAGATCGCAATTTCGATTTGATTGCGCCATTCAGTTTTACTGAGGCGTTGTAAAGCTTGCTGAAGTAAGTAAAATCCCTTGCGGCGATCGCTATTGGGATACATCGCCCCAAATAATATCAGTTGTTTATCTTGAGGCAAATTCAGGAGTTCTCGCGCTATCTGTCGCGGGATAGGTTTGTACTGTTGAGTATCCAGTCCATTGGGAATGACTTCGATAGGTAAATCTTGAAACAGAGAACTCGAACGGGCACATTTGGCTAGCCAGGGACTGGGACTAACCAGGGTTAAGTCTAAATTTTGCCAAGCTTTGGCTTTACGTTGCCATACCCAGCGAGAGATATCCCAGCTTTTCGCGCTACCCAGTTGAGGACAGGTACCACAGGAATTTTTATAGCGATCGCACTCTTGACTATAGTGGCATCCACCTGTGAAAGCCCACATATCATGCAGCGTCCACACTAAGGGCTTTTTAAATTTTGCGATCGCTTCTATGGGTAAATAGCCATGACAAACCCAATGCAGGTTAACGACATCTGGAGTGAGTTTCGCTATTTTTGATACGATTCCCGTCGGTAGCCATTCGAGTGAAAAGTCGCTAACATCCCGCTGGGGATAACCTTTTAAGGGCAGAGCATCTAAACGCTCAGGTAGCTTTAACTTCGCGCTAAATTTCCCTAACGTTGTTTCTGGGGAAAATACAGTGCGATCGTCACTATATTTTAATTGCACCAGAATTTTCGAGTCTACACCAAGACGCTGCAAACCCTGATGCAATCGGAACGTTGCCCGCCCTGCCCCTCCACCGTCAGACTCACTAAGATGCAAAATTTTCATTAAAAAATCTTACTGGCGGTGATGACTCATTTACAAGTAAAGCACAATGAACAATTATTCACTTCTGTGATACCTATCTGAAGAGAAATTAGGTCTGGAATTAAGCTCTGTTGAGTTCTGTTGGCAAAAGCTTGTGCTTGATTATCAATGTTCATCGAAGCTGACTTAGGTTATTAAACTTAAAAGTCTAATATTTTTTTGAGTTTATTTTGAACTTTTTTCAAGATATTAGGATCGTAATCAAAAAGTGTTCTTTGGGTTAATTTATCTGCCTCTAAATCGCGGATAATGAAAGGTGGATGTTTTAAAGGAAAATCCATCGCTTCTGTTGCCATTTTGATGTATGGGTCTTTTTCATCATGAATATGAGTTGCTTCTGCACCATACCCAATATTAGTGACCAAATTTCTATCAGAAATAATACATAAGCCGTTTTGAAGCCAGCAGGCAAACATCCATTTGAAATCCCATCCAGTTAGACGCCCATCATATAGCATTTGAGCCGTTCTTTGCCAAACTTTGACAGCATAGGGGTCTTCTAATATATCTTTCATAAACTTTCGGTCTCGCACTTCTGGCCAGAGTTTCAGGGAAACATCGAAGTATTGCCACGAGCGTCTCCAAGTTGCCCATCCCCAGCAAAGCGTAAAGCGAGAGAAATAGTAACTGTATTCCGTTCGTTTGCGTCCAAACAAGACATTTTGTCCTGATATATTCATGATGCGTTCGTCGTGGCGATAGCGTTCTAACAATTGTTCACAGTAGGGAAAAAATGTGGGATCGGGCACACAATCATCCTCTAAGATAATTGCTTCTTCAACGGTGTCAAACACCCAATTTAAGCCATCAATAATCCTCGGGTCGCAAGCTAAATTAAGATCGGAGTAATTTTTGAAAACTTGGCAGTCCCAATCTACACGATCGATAATCCCACGGGCAGCAGCGCACTTTTCCCGATCATCAGGTCGGTTGGAACGCGGGCCATCGGCAATGACTAAAAGCTTGGAAGGTTGAGCTTGGCGAATAACTTCAAACACCTGCTCTGTGTGATAGGGACGGTTGAAGATAATGAAAACAACAGGAGTTTGCATCTACCGAGTCAATTATTGGATTTTATTGAACTTATTTTCCCTTAATAAAGCAATAGATAATCAATAAATTAAACATCTCCCGATTATCTAGATTTTACCTATTTTCTGGATTTTTTTTCTCATTCGCTTAATCAATCCCGGCTTATAATCAAATAAAGTCTTCTCCGTAAAGTCATCAGCTTGACGATGGCGTACTATAAAGGGTGGATGTTTTAAAGGGAAGGTAACTGCCTCTACAGGCATATTACTATACTTACTGTCCTTATCGGTCGTATGAGTGGCTCCGACTCCATGACCGATATTGGAAATTAAATTGACATTGGGCAAAATTGTGAGAAAATTTTGAGACCAGCAATTTAACATCCAGGGAAAGCCCCAAGAATCAAGCTTTTTTTCGTAAACCATCTGAAAGGTTCTCGTCCAATCTTTTACAGCTTTCGGGTCTTCTAGGATGTACTGTAGTAAATTTTTATCCCTCACTTCTGGCCATAATTTCATCTCCAAGTCGTAGTGCTGCCAAGCTCGTCTCCAGCTTGCCCATCCCCAACAATGAAAGTAGCGAGAGAAGTAGTAAGTATACTCCGTCCGATTATGCCCAAACTGAACATTTTGTCCAGAAATCGAACCAATTCTTTGATCGTATCGATAGTAGTTAAGCAATTCTTCACAAAAACGGAAGAATGTCGGATGTGGGACGCAGTCATCTTCCAAGAAAATTGCTTCTTCAACAATATCAAATACCCATTTTAACCCGGTAGAAACGCGCAAACTACAACCTATATCAATCTCTGCATAATTTTTCAGAACTTGGCAGTCCCAATCGACACGATCAATAATTGCACGAGTAGCTGCGCATTTTTCTGCTTCACCAACTTTTCCTGCACCGGGTCCCTCAGCAATTACTAAAAAGATTGGGGGTTTCGCTTGGCGAATAGCCTCAAACACTTTCTCAGTAGTTTCAGGTCTTTTGAAAATAAACAACGCGACAGGAGTCTGCAACTGCCAATCAGCCATTGTTAACACCCCTACGAGCTTATTTAAAATAGTTTAAGCAAGACTCTAGCAAAATCTCTTTCAGCCTAGTAGAACTGAAAACCTTCTTACTAATTACCTGCCTGATTACCTACCCATCAATCCCAAGAGTGCAATACCTTTGGTTTGTTGGATAAAGATCTTTCGGGTAGGAGGGTAAAATGCACCTACTGCGTAATCCGAAACGATTTGAGCAATCACAGTTGCGATCGCGGCTCCTAATCCCCCATAGTAGGGGATGAGAAAATAGTTTAACACGATATTCACAACGGCACCGGCTGCGGCTGTCGCGGCGGAAAATTTCATTAATCCTTCTGTTGTGATCCAGGTTTCTCTGGCCACCCCTAAAGACACAAATAAACCCGCCCAAATATGTACATTTAATATGGCACCGGCTTCTGTATAATTTTTGCCATAAAGCAACGTAACAATTGGGGTAGCTAAAAAGGTAACCGGAATGGCAACGGCATAAGCCAAGATTGACACGGCACTAAAGAGTTGTTGCAGCCGTTTGTAATAAACTTCTTCGCCGATGTCCTTGGCTTTTACGATGTAGGGAAATACAGAACTCACGATCGCACTGGGCACAAAATACCATAACTCTGATATTTTGACAGCTGCTGAATAAATACCTACAGCTCTATCTCCAACCATCTGCCCCAGCATCACTTGGTCAATCCGCAGATAAATCATGATCACGATGCCTGATAAAATTAAGGGCCAGCTGTCTTTAAGTAATGTTTTGGCATATCCAAAACTAACTTTCCATGACCTGATTAAATTGCCACTAAATCGATAACTGATAAGATAACCGATCGCACTCAACACGTACTCGACACTCATCGCGATCGCAAAAGCTATCAGCGGCGCTCTTACCTGAAGTAATACAATCTTGACGCCAGTCATGATTACATAGGCAACATTTCTTGTTATTACTGAATATTTTGACTGTATTTGAGATTGGAACCAAAAATCAATAATTTCAAATGATTGAACCACTGTTCCACTAGCAATAATTCCCACTAACCAAAGTGTTTCCTGAGAGTAAAGGGAGCTATTAGAAGTGAACAATATTATGAATCCAAGCGTTGCTAAAAACGTTAAGCTGCTACTAATAAGCTTGAGAACAAAGGCAGTACCTAGCGTTTCATTTTGGCAAGACGGATCACGGGCTAAGTTGCGGATAACAATACTATCTAGCCCTAGTTTGGCTAATGGAACGAATAGACCAACAATGGCAATGGCATAGTTGAAACGACCGAATCTTTCTGGACCCAAGTAACGGGTAATCCAAACCCCAACCAAGAGACCTAAAACTAGCTGTACAATCTTTTCTGTAAAAAGCCAACCTGTATTTCCAATAATCTTTCGTAAATTAGGACTTAGGTTTTTATAAATCGCTACTATTTTTTTTAACATCAAATTTTCTCTGACTTAGGGTTTTTGCGCCTCCATATACAAAGACTCCCATTGTCTTTTTGGGTCATCTTTAATAAGTCTTAAATCAGTACCTTCAGAAAAGCCTACTTCTCTGATGTTGCTAAAACCAACTTCCTGTAGAGTACGTCCGAGTAAGTCACTATCCCAAACGGACAAATGTCCCCAGCTCTGGGTAAGCGACCCTATGGCTTCAGCCCCCGTTGACCATTTTTGACAAAAATCCTTTTCTTGATTTTTACCTGAGTAAAAATCAACATATTTCTTGAGATCGGGAACAGTAATTCTCAACCAAGCTTTCGGCTTTAGAGTTCTTAGTATTTCTTTCAGTAAATTAAATCCATCAATAGGATAAAGATGCTCGATAACGTGTTCAGTAAATATACCATCCCAATAATGACTTGGGCATTTTAAGGGATATCTCAAATCCTGTCTCCATATTTCTTTTGAATCTTTCCAGAACTTAATTCTAAAAAAATCTGCGTTTACCCAATCCTCAAATATTGTCTTTCCACATCCTAAATTTAAAAGCTTAACGTCTGGATTGACTATAGGAGGTGGATTGTTAAGAAATAATCGCCCAAATAAACTTATTGCTTCAAATTTTATATAACTTTTAAATGTCAATTGATAGTCTTTTAAAGACATAAAATAATTTATCAATTGGAGCGTATTTTGACTTGAACTTGCCATGAATATTTTTCCAAAAAAGTGAGATTATTTTTTTAGACAAAATAATTATATTTGAATTATTCAGGATAAATTATTAAGTTTTTGTAAATATTCATAAAATCGCCTAACAATAAAATTCACATATAATAAAACTTAAAGTTTCTCTTGTCGCTCATTTTTCGCAGTATCCAAAGTTAATCTCACAGTAGTTACTACATACCAAAACCAAATACTGGTAGGGCCAAGGAGTCCGGTTTCAGTTAAATTAGTCATCAAAGTATAGGTTAAAAGTAACAACGGCAGTCCAGCTTCAGGTAATCGATTTTTACTCAAATAAATGACAGCTTTGGCTACGTTATTAAAAAATGAACAAGCAAATAGCGACAATCCTAACCAACCTACACTAAGACCTATATCTAAAAAACCATTGTGAGAATGCTCAGGTTGAAACTGAGTTTTGACTACAATAACATCATTAGCTGGATTGTTTATTCCTCGCCATTTTTGCCAAAATCCAGCAATTCCATAGCCCAAAATAGGACGTTGGTTAATTTTCTCAACAATGATTGGCCAAAAGTCCGTTCGTCCAGTTAGTGTCATATCTTTGTTGAGAGTATCAACGACTATAAAATTCAAGTTTTCTGTAACGACAATAGTCAGACAAACACTTACTATCATAAACAAAATAATAGAAACAAAAGCCCACTGAACTGTCATTTTTTTGGCAATACTAAAATATCCCCACAAGCTGATTAAGCTCACCAACAATACTTTGCTTGCACCGCTGTCCCCTTGAATAATTGCAAAAAAAGATATAACAAAAAATAGCAAAGATAAATTACGTTTCTTTGAAGAATAAAAAGCATACATTAACCACCATAAAGCAGTTTGAACCATCACAAAGGAAAAAGTATTTTTGTGCCCTAAGATACCATACCAAGCTGGTTGTTGATTATCTTTTAATGCTTGAAATACGCACAATATAACCACAATTATATTAACCCATCTCCAAAATCGATAAATTTCTGTCCAAGAATATTGCTTGCCTAAGTAAATGGCAAAAATAGAGGTTAAAAAAATAACTAAAGCAAATCTTAGACTTACAACAGGTGTTTCAGACCACAAAAAAGAAAACCCAACCATTAAAATAAAAGAACTGAAAAAAGGAGCTTTGTAACCAAGGACAGCTAAGACATTGATAAAGTTTTTTAAGGTATAACGGAGCCGTGAAGATAAAATCGACAAAAACATGGCATAAAAACTCAGATTGCCAAACACAGTAGGGGGTGTAGTTGATAAAAACGCTAAAACTTGAGGGTGTAATTTTGGTAAAGGGCCAATTAGAGCACCTGCTGAACCAGCTATAGTTATCACAAATATCCCAAAAAATAAAATTTCTAACTTTGTAACAAGGCTTTTGTTTCTACCAGCAAAATGAAAAATTAACAAAAAATAAATTAACCCTACAGATATCATTAGAAATATAATTGACGGACTGCTTAAGAGAAGTTGTTGCATATTTTTAATCCTATTGACTTCAACACTTTTAAGGATAAATTATAACTAGACCTTGGGAGCATATTCTTATTCCTATCACAAGTGAAAAATAGCCTCTTGCTGTATACCAAGTATTAATCGGTACAGGATTCATTCCACTACCCTCCTGAAAGCAGGCTGTACTCCCTGTAAAGATATTTGTCTACGCTATGCTGTAATCGCGTCATGAGGGAAGGGAAAGTCAGCGATATGAACTGGGTATTTTCGGGAACCTTAAGCGTTGAAACAGTGACAGTCACCATCACCGATTTACCAACATCCTTGAAAGGCACAAAACTCGTACAACTTTCAGATTTGCACTATGATGGCGTGCGACTATCGGAAAGCTTGCTGGCTCAAGCCATTGAAGCCTGTAATCAGGCTGAACCCGATTTAGTGCTTTTAACCGGGGACTACGTGACGGATGACCCCAACCCAATTTACCAACTCGTGCAGCGATTGAAGCACCTGCAAAGCCGTTTGGGCATTTATGCGGTACTGGGTAACCACGACATTCACTATGGTCGGTCAAAAGTACAAGTGCTCGACGGACTGACCAGCATTGGAGTGCGCGTGTTGTGGAATGAAATCGCTTATCCTTTAGGCCCAGAACTCCCCTTGGTGGGATTAGCCGATCTCTGGTCCCGTGAGTTTAATCCCGCACCCATCATGAATCAGATCGACCCGAAGACGCCCCGCATTGTTTTGTCACACAATCCTGACACGGCTGAGCTCTTGCAACAATGGCGAGTCGATTTACAGCTATCGGGTCATACTCATGGGGGCCAGGTTGTGATTCCAGGATTTGGACCAGGACCTGTATTGCTGGAAAAGCTTCAGCCCCATGTTCCCAAACGGATACAGCGCTGGATTCCTTTCATGAAAGCCTGTGCCAGGGTCGTTAAACATTGGGAATGGTCGCAAGGACTGCATCAAGTCGGGAAAAATCAGCTTTATATTAATCGTGGTTTGGGCAGTTACGCACCGGGACGCCTATTTTGTCCGCCAGAGGTGACTGTTATTACTCTGGTTTAGAGGGGAAGGGGCAAGCGCTTCACCTGGCTAAATATGTAAACTCAAGGGGCGAGTAACCCTCCGCAGCAGTACGAGGTGCGATCGCCATACTCTAGCTTTAGCTATACTACTTCTGAGAACCTTAGCATCAGGCTCAGATCATCTCATCCGTCAAATTCCTGTGTAATTTGCTGGCAGCAGCGCGAAATGCGATCGCAAACTAACCGTTAGCACTCCCTGGACTATTGAAATTTCTATCTTCTGGGTGCAAAATGTGGCTTTGGCTGTCAAACTCAGGTTTCATCCATGAGAAGCAAATGGCTCCAGAGCTGGGTATTCCCTCCAACTTGGTTACGGTTTTTAATCATCATCCTCCTAGTCCTGGGTATCTTTTTTCGGTTTGCCAATCTTGACCGAAAAATCTACTGGATGGATGAAACGTATACCTCATTGCGAATTTCAGGTTACACAGAATCAGAAGTCGCACAGCAACTCTTGCAGGAGCAGCTTCTTAGTGTTGAAGATTTACACCAATATCAACGCATTAACCTTAAAAAAAGCATCGTAGATACTGTTAAGGGTATAGCCGACGAAGAACCCCAGCTACCCCCCCTCTATTTCATATTGGTGCGTTTTTGGGCGCAGATGTTCGGCGATTCAGTGGCAGCAATCCGAAGTTTTTCCGCCTTCCTGAGTGTGCTGGCGTTTCCTTGCATCTATTGGCTGTGCTTAGAATTATTTGAGTCGTTGCTAGTGGGATGGTTAGCCTGTGCCTTGCTTGCTGTTTCCCCTTTTCAATTAGTGTACGCCCAAGAAGCACGCCAGTACAGTTTGTGGACTGTGGCGATTTTGCTCTCCAGTGCTTCACTGTTACGAGCTATGCGCGTCAACACTTGGCGCAGTTGGGCTATTTATGCAGCAACCCTCACACTGGGTGTTTATTCTCACTTGTTTTTCGTATTAGTTGCCATCGCCCAGGCTATCTATGTATTTGTTATTAACAATTATCGTTGGAGTAAGACGCTAACGGCTTATTTCCTAAGCTTTTTGGTAGCAATCATCGCTTTTTCCCCTTGGATTGCCGTGATTTTAACAAACTACCAGCAAGCCTTAACTATGACAGCTGCTCAAGATACTAAGACCCCTTTAGTATATTTTCTTAAAAGTTGGCTAGGCAACCTCAGTCGTAATTTCATTGATACGGGGTTTTCCTCCGGTTCACCTTTTGGGGCACCCTGGTACAGTTTAGTTTTACCAAGCCTCAGTATCTTAGTTATAACAACCTTAGTTGCCTATTCTATTTTCTTTTTGGTTCGCCATACTCAAAAAAAAACTTGGCTGTTTATCGTTATATTAATCAGCTTTACTTCATTAGCGCTCATCATACCGGATTTAATTTTGGGAAGGCGGACTTCAGTTACAGGCCGATATATGATTCCCTCTTACTTAGGAATTCAGCTAGCTGTTTCTTATCTTTTGGGATCTAAAGTTAACCCTACCCTT
Source organism: Allocoleopsis sp. (assembly GCF_036703385.1). Classification (NCBI taxonomy): domain Bacteria; kingdom Bacillati; phylum Cyanobacteriota; class Cyanophyceae; order Coleofasciculales; family Coleofasciculaceae; genus Allocoleopsis; species Allocoleopsis sp. Next base: position 18,350 of record NZ_DATNPA010000135.1, read on the forward strand.
CTCTCCAACGGGTCAAATAAATTCTGGAAGCTTACCCTGCTTGCATTACTCACTAGTGGCGTCATCTCTTGTGTAGTCGTTTCCCAATCTGAGACTTGGTGGAACAATCTTACAGATACCCAGAATCGGCAACTTGCTCAAATTATCAATCAAACGAGTAATCCGTTAGTCATTCAGGAAATAGATTCCTCTCCACCTCGCTATAATGTTTTTAATCTAATTTCTTTAAGCTATCTCCTCAAAGCAGATGTGAAGTTTAAGTTTATACCTAAAGATACGACGACTGAGATTCCCCAGCCGTTTAGTAATGTGTTTTTTATGGCTCCGTCTACTGTTTTAAAATCAGGAATTGAGAAAGAGTATAAAGCTAAGATAGAGCCCATCAATCAGAGTAAAGAGGGTAGACTATGGAAATTAGTCAAACCCTAAAAGATTTGTATTGATAAAAGAATAGTAGGGAGATTTGTAACATACTCTACAGTTAGGGTATATCGCTCAGGGTAAGATTTTGCACTACCAAGTAAATCATGAAAATCACATCAACAACGCACTGGGCGCTTCCTCCGAGTTGGTTGCGAGTTTTAGTCATTTTCCTGCTAATATTAGGTGTATTTTTTCGCTTCGCCAATCTTGGTCTTAAAGTCTATTGGCACGATGAGACGATTACCTCATTACATTTAGCGGGCTATACAGGGGAAGATGTGCGGCAGCGAATCTTTAATGGTGGTGTCATTGGTGTTCAAGATTTACTGAAGTATCAATATCCCACGCCTGAAACCAGCTTACAGGATACCATTCGCACCTTAATTATAGAAGACCCTCAACATCCACCCATTTTCTATATATTGACGCGACTTTGGATGCAGGGGTTTGGCAATTCTGTGGCTGTGATTAGGAGTGTGTCTGCCCTGATTAGCTTGTTTGTGTTTCCCTGTACTTATTGGCTGTGCGTCGAACTCTTTGAATCATCCCTAGTGGGATGGGTTGCGATCGCATTGAGTGCCGTCTCGCCCGTTTACGTCGTTTTTGCCCAGGAAGCACGAGGGTATAGCTTGTTGATGGTAACCATCCTCCTATCAAGTGCTTCACTGCTACGAGCTATGCGAGTTAAAACGATTGGCAGTTGGATACTCTATGCCGTCACATTGGCCTTGGGGCTTTACAGCCTTCCCTTAATTCTACTGACAGCGATCGGGCATGGCTTCTATGTTGTTTTAGTCACAGGCTTCCGGTGGAACAAGACAATTACGGCTTATCTCCTAGCTTCCGTAGCAGGAGCTTTAGCTTTCACGCCCTGGCTTTCACTGACTCTTAATAGCTTGACGAAAGCCCAAACCTCAACAGCTTGGTCTGCCACGAAGGTTCCCTTATCTCGTTTATTGAAAAGTTGGGTTGGGAACATTAGCCGGGTTTTTTTTGATATCAACCTTGACGCCACTGCTCCGGCAATCTACACAATCCCTCCCGTTTTAATTCTTGTAATTCTTGTAGGGTATTCCTTCTATTTCCTCTGCCGTAAGACGCCATCAAAAATTTACCTTTTTATTTTAACAATGATTGGAGTGCCCTTCCTTACCTTACTGATTCCCGATCTAATTTCGGGGGGACTGCGCTCCAGCGTTCCTCGATATCTTGTGCCTTGTTTTTTAGGAATTTTGTTAACTGTTGCTTACCTTCTGGCTAACAAAATTGTCTCAGCTAGCTTGCGACAACAAAAAATTTGGCAATCCCTAATGCTGCTCCTCATCTGTGCTGGTGTTGCATCATGCGTCGTCTATTCCCAGTCCCAGGTTTGGTGGAATAAAAAACCTAGTGATACTCATGTCCAAGCTGCGACGATTATTAATCAAACAAATCGTCCCTTACTCATTACCAGTTACTATCAGGCTAATTTCGGCGAACTCTTATCAATGAGCTATCTTCTCAATCCAAAAGTGCAACTTCAATTAGTATCGGAACCCAATATACCCAAAATTCCTCAGGGGTTCAGTGATATTTTTGTCTTCAACCCTTCTCCTGCCTTAAAATCTGGGCTGGACAGAGACTACAACAGCAAGGTTGAGCCAATTAAGCCCAGCGAACTCCAACTTTGGCAGTTGAAAAACTAATCAACACTGAGCTGTGCCATTCTGACAACCTGTCAGCTTGCCTCCAACAGCAGCAAAAGGAGAAAAGTTTAAAGTTAAAGTATAAGGTCTGACCCTGTTCGACTGCTAGGGAATCACCGTCCTTTTAGGGCGGTGAGGATGTCAACGTCAGAATTCCCGATCCGCGAGATTACGTACATTGTGAACAGTATGGGGTAAGACCCCCACTAAAAGCGCAAAAGCTTCATCCGGGACTTTAGCAATTGTCTCCGAGTCAAAGTAGTGTTCAAACTGATTGAGAATCATCTGAGCACGTTGTGCCGGAACTGGATTGTCAGTAATCTGTCTCGTGAGTCGAATCCACTGTCGCCGAAGCGCATAAGCCCGTTGTCGCTCATCAGTCGTTTCCGGATAGACCAACGAAAAATTACCGACTAGCAGCACTCGCTCACAATCTAAATCAAATAGTCCACCTACTGCCGATCCAGGTCCAGCAAATTCGGCGTGATAGCGCTTATAGAGAATTAAGCCATTCCGACGCCGACTATTGACGATCAGCAGCTGCTTATCATGCAACTGTTTAAGGACTGCCAATGCCTGTGAGTCTTGAAACTGATCCATGCCACTATAGCCTTGAGAGTCGGCGAAACCTATACGGCGGACAAGCACCTCCTCCTCGTAAAGAGCTGTCTGGCAACGCTGTTTGTTTTCGCTCTCCATCTCAACTCGTATTGCTTAATTTCTCTGAGCAGGGAGGCACCCGGACCAAAAGCACGACCGGCAAACTCAATGGGTATAAATTCTTGAGAATACACAAGCAGAAAAGTTCAGTTTACCATCTGTTTTCAATTACCCTATCAAACAAACTCAGATTCAGTATTGCTCGCTGCTCGTCAACCTTGTAACTCCATTTTATGGCATACCGCTTGAGTGCAGGAAAGATCGTAGCCAGGAGATTATGGGGTAGAACCGATTAGGGTAATTTTAAAAAACATAAAGAATTTTTAAATTTTTGTTAAAAAACCGTGCTAGAGAGAGATTAAGACTTCAAAGACCAAGCGTCTACTGATTCAATCCGCAGGGCGCGTCTGGTTGACCGTTGTCATCCCGCTGTAGTAGCGGCGAGGTGTTTGTGCAAGAACAGGCGTTTGGGAGTCCCAAACAGCAATGAACCGTAGTTCGGTTCAACCTGGCAGAGTTGATATCCAGCCTTGAGATAAAGCTGTCGTGCCTGATGATTGTTTTCTAGCACATGGAGGTAGAGGTCTGGAAACCCCCATTCTAGAGAAATTCGCTCACAGGCGAGGAGTAATTGTCGTGCCACTCCCTGCCGTCGGCACGATTTTCTGACGGCCAGATTAGAGATATAGGGGTACTGAGATGCACGGGGTTGCCAAGAAGGTGGAGAGCGCAGCGCAATCTCTACGGTGCCTGCTATTGCTTCACCCGACTCCGTTAGCGTAGAACCATCAGCAACAGCAACTAAACAGACATAATGGGGCGAGTTAGAGCGCAGCCGATTGCGCAAATCTTCGTAAATTCCCAAACGTAGCATGGGATAGACCCAGCGAACAAAACCAGTCCGAGGGTGAAAGCTGTCGGTTAGAATTTCTGCCAGGGTGGTCAGATCCCGAGCTTGAGCGGTACGGATTGTCAAGCCGGATACACCAGCACTCACGGTATCCTGACCAGCAGGGGCTGGTTCGTAGGGGGTCAAGAAAGAGAAGCAGGGGTTCACAACCACAAAAATAGCTTGGGAAAAAAACAACTAAAGACGTTCAACACGAACAAAGCATCAAAAATTTACAAAGTTGAGATAGAACAGGAGTCTGTCTGGCGATTGTACAACAACTGTTGTAGTTTTGCGGGTGCAATTTATTGGGTCAGAGGAGAGAATAGGGACTGGCGAAGAGTTTACCCAACGACGCAATGACCTTTTTTGACTTTTGCTTGACCCATGAATCATCTCCGTAATCTCAGGCTTTCTTGCTGAGCGTTTCTAGTTTGGGGAAGGATAGTATTGTACAAGTAGTGCATCGATCAACGACAGTCCAGGCAAAGCAACCCGCTGCGCCCTGACCTAATAAACAGACCCTGTCCGGATGAGCCAACATTATTAAGGTATGTTTCTAACAGCCGACGTCCAAGGCTAGCTTACATAGAGTCGGGTTTGTCACCGCGTTCTAGAGAAATCGGCAGAGAATCAAACAGCCAAGCGTTAGAAATAATTTTTTGCAGTGGATAGCCTTCACAATAGAGAAAGCCGCCAGTACAGTTGGGCAGGGTATAGAAAGGCTCTCATGGCTCTTCGCCTTGTTGCTTTCAGCTGTGCTGCCAACTTCGTTGTCCGGAGTATTGACGCCGCGCTTACCTGGAAGGGGCATCCGATCGCGATCGCTGACACCCAGAGGCGATCGCATTTAGGCAATCGCCACCTCTCGGCAGAGTAGGGTCGCGCTTTTGAGCAGGAAAATTGCGCTTGAGGCAAAAACAATGGACTAATATTCGGTAACTCTCTCTTGTCTTTTCAAAGGATACAACCATACTAGAAAACAAAAATTAAAATCGATTGGGGTGCACCACAACCATAGCTTTACCTCCGGAGGGTCTATTTCCTTGTATGCGGGCAACAAACTGCCTCAAGATTAGGACTGATCGCTTTAGCCCTGATCGCCCAACGAGCCACCCCTCTCAAGAGAAGAATCTGTGAAGCGTGTGCAGACTTTTTTATCCGACAAGCCTTGGCAGCAGGAGAGCGGTGCATGAAATCCCAAGAAACAAGTAAGCCCAAACTTCTGGTTGTTGACGACGAACCAGATAATCTTGACTTGCTTTACCGGACTTTCCATCGAGAGTACAAAGTGTTGAGGGCAGACAATGGGCCTGCTGCACTGGAAATTTTGGCTAAAGAGGGGGATGTAGCTGTGATCATTTCCGACCAGCGGATGCCCTTAATGAGCGGTGTGGAGTTTCTAGCCCTCACCGCGACTCAATACCCGGATATCATCCGAATTATTTTGACGGGTTATACGGATGTGGAAGACCTGGTAGAGGCGATAAACGCGGGTAAAGTCTTCAAATTTGTCACAAAGCCCTGGAACTCTGACGACCTCAAGGCAGTGGTAAAACAGGCTATGGATACCCACAACGTCTTGAAGGTTCGTACTAGAGAACTGTGTCGGGCGCTTCGCCGGGAATCTCTCCTCAATACCGTTACTAATACGATTCGCAATGCCCAGTTTGGTCAGGATGGTGATTCTCCGCTACAGCAAATCCTACAAAGGATTGTCGAATCCGTAGGACATCTCCTAGAGGTCGATATTTGCCTTCTACGTCCCTTTCAGAATGGGCGGCTAGTTGATGAGTGGTTCGTTTATCAGAAAAGTCAAGGGTCGCTACGTTCAGGGGCGGAAGCAGAGCTTAATGGTTCCGCTAGCTCTGGAGAAGCCACGGCCAAGAGGGAGGAATCCGTAACCAGGGATTTAGACATGGGGGCTGGGGAGCACGACAGGGGGAACTCTACCGTGTTTGCATCACCACGTCTCCCCAGCTTGGCTTCCTCGTCTTCCCCTAGTTCCTCTTTTTCCCAATCCCCAATTCCTCATCCTCCATCTCCCCGTTACCCTTTACTCTTGGAACAAACGGTTTGGGAAACCCGCGACGTTGAAGTCATTAATGATGTGTTGACGGATGAGCGCTTCATGGGTGAGGGGGAAGAAATTCAACGACGGGCGATCGCTTATCAACAGACCAACATTCGCTCAACCCTCGTTGTACCCCTGATTAGTCAGCAAGAGCTTGTGGCAGTCCTGGCTCTGCATCAATGTGACGAACCTTATTATTGGCAGGATGACGAAATTCAGCTGGTGGTGATGGTTGCTGACCAAGCCGCGCTGGCGCTTTCCCAGGCACGGGCTTATGAACAGGTGCGGGCATTGGCAACCCAGCAAGCTTTAGTGAACACGATTACGAACGCCATCCGTTCCACACTCGACCCCCAAGAGATTTTCACGGCGATTACTCAACAATTAGGACAAGCGATCAAAGTGGATGGTTGTACTTTATCGCTGTGGAGAGAAGAGGATGAATTTGTCCAATGTGTGGGCTTGTATGATGGTAAATCAGCTCAAGTGGTGGAATCTCAAGACATAGAGAATTCCAATGCATCCTTTATCAATCAATCCTCCAACTCTGGCTCTGTGGCTCATCAGTTGCCCCAATCCCTAGTTCCCATTTCGGGGAATCCGGTGCTGCAACAATTGGTGAATACCCAACAGCCGGTTGCGATCGATGATTTAGCGGCGAACCCAGAGATGAAAGGGTTTGATCTCCCCTTTCGCAAACCCGCACGCGCACTTCTAGTGGTACCCTTATTGGCCGATAGTGCCAGCAGTAACGCTAGCGTGAGTGAGGCCCGAACAACGCCAAGAATATCAGGACAACTATCGGGCAGAATTATTGGCAGTATTACCTTACGCCACACCTACCGTCCTCGCCATTGGCTACCCTCAGAAATCAATTTAGCTCAGGCTGTGGCGGCACAAGCTGCGATCGCGGTTCAGCAGTCGCGACTCTATCAGAAGACACGGCAGCAAGCTGAGCGGTTAATGGAATTAGACCGACAGAAGACAGAGTTTTTCCAAAATATTTCCCACGAGTTCCGCACGCCTCTAACCCTGATGATTGGGCCACTGGAATCGGTGATTGAGCGGCAACAGGATTTACCCTATGAGCAGAGTGTTATTGCCCTGCGTAATTCCCGACGATTATTGCGCCTAGTGAATCAGCTACTTGATTTACACCGACTCGACGCAGGTCGGATGCAAGCGAGCTTCCGTCCCTGTAGCTTGGTCGAGTTTGTCAGCCAAATTGTTGAAGCGTTTCGACCCTACTGTGACAAAAAGAATATTCGTCTCTCAACCCAGCTAACCCGTTGCCCAGCGGTTTATTTAGATTTAGAAAAATTTGACAAGGTTCTGTACAATGTCCTCTCTAATGCTATGAAGTTTACTGATCCTGGGGGGAGCATTACCGTCAAGGTAGAACCAGCAGGAGACCATGTCCGGTTACAAATTACCGACACGGGTATTGGCATCAAGAAGGAGCAAGTACCCCATTTGTTTGAGCGGTTCCGACAGGCAGAAGGGTCAGTCAATCGCAGTTATGAGGGCAGTGGTTTGGGGCTTGCCTTGGTGAAAGAACTGGTGGAACTGCACGGGGGACAAATTTCTGTAGAGTCGGTTTACTCGGAAGGCACGACGTTCAACGTTTGGCTGCAAACTGGGACATCTCACTTGCCGGTCGAGCAGGTACTAGAAGTTCCGACAGAAATCCAGTCGAGTCGTGCGGCTGTGGAATTAGCCGACCTAGAAATCGAATTTCCTGTAGAGGAAGAGGAACAGGAAACTGGGGAACCTCAACCCAAGGTGGCGGGAGTGTCATCTTCTTCTGCCCCATCCCAGGTCTTAGTCGTAGATGATAATCCTGATTTACGAGCCTATGTGTCCCGCATTCTGCGGCAGGAGGGTCATCACGTTCGGACTGCTCGAAATGGGGCAGAAGGGTTTCAATCTGCTCAAGAATATCGTCCTCAGCTGATTGTGGCGGATTTGATGATGCCTGAGGTATCGGGTTTGGATATGATTCGGATGATTCGGGAGACCCCAGAGTTGGAAGGGACACCGATTATCCTGCTCACGGCGAAAGCGGATGAAGCCACGCGAATTGAGGGAGCCGAACAAGGAGCGACTGCCTACCTCTCGAAGCCCTTTAATGACCGAGAATTGCTGGCAGAAGTACGAAATTTGCTGGCGCTCAAGGCGAATGAGCAACGGGTGCTTGAATTGAATACGTACCTGACGGAGTCGGTGCTGAGGCGCTTTTTGCCTCCGGCAATGGTTCAGAGAGCGGCAAGGGGCGAACTGGAGCTGGATTTGAGTCCAGAACCTCGCCTGATCACGACGTTGTTTAGTGACATTGTGGGCTTTACTCAGATGTCAAATACATTGCGATCGCGTCGTGTGGCAGAATTACTTAACGAGTATCTTGCCGAAATGACCAAGGCCGTATTTGATAACGGCGGCACGGTCGATAAGTTCATGGGTGATGGTATTTTAGCGATTTTTGGCGCTCCGGAGGAGCTGACGCCACAGGAGCAGGTGCGACGAGCGGTAGCAACAGCGCGACAAATGCTGTATGCCCTCCACCAGCTCAACCAGCGCTGGCAAGAGCAGGGAATTGTTGGGGAGAATGGGCCCCCGCCTGTAAGGTTCCGTTGTGGTATTCACCAGGGAACGGCGGTTGTGGGGATGTTCGGCGGTAAAGAACGGTCAGACTATACAGCGATCGGGCCTTCTGTGAACATTGCCTCGCGGTTGCAAGAAGCTGCTGAACCAAATTCGATTCTCGTCTCCGCTAATGTTGCTGATTGGTTGGACGATGATGAGATTACCAGATTCCGTCCCCTGACGCTCAAAGGTGTAGATGAGACTGTTCTCACATTTTCAGTCAAGCCGATGGTGAGAAATCCCAGCAAAATTTAGTTTATGGCACGGTCTTAATTAGCGGACAAAGGATTATATATAAATGTCTAAGCTCAACTCTGCTCAAAGGGAATCTAATTTTGAGTAATAATCGTCTACTTACAGTGCAACAATTAGCGAACGCGTGTGAGTTATGAAAATTTCACAAGGGCTTGGAATTGCTGGACTCGCTGTCGCTTCCTGCTTGAGTGTCGGTGCTTTTAATCCGACAACCGCTGCCACTTTCGACAGCGCAGAAGTTAAGGGCGATAATTTCATCGCTGTAGCTGCTCCCTACGGCGAAAACAAACATCAACTGCTGATCATTGAACAACTCTCAAATCGGCGACCTTGCTGGAGTGAAAATGGCAGCAACCCGGTTAGTGTCGATCCTCTGCTTTTAAACTTTGACTTCACGGGGATTTGTGGTCGTAGTACCGATAGTAACGGCTATTCACTTCGTATGAGTGGTGAAGACCTCGGTTTAGAGTACATTCTCCGAATCGTTGAGCGCAATGGGGATTTGGTGCTGGTTGGAACTCCTCGTATAAACCGCAGTGCGCCAGAAATTGAAATTGGCAGTACTCAGGGTATGAGTAATGGCTTTGCGAAAATAATTCTTAATCCAGGTTGGCGGTTTACGAGAAGAACGTATCAAGGAAAGTCATTAGGTCATATCTACCTGACTACTGATTCACCGGCTCCGGTAGCCTCCGAGTTGAATACAACGCCTCGACCTCTACCCACTTCTCAACCTGCACTCTCTAGTCCTCCACCTCCGCTCTCAGTTCCTCCTGAGCGGGAATTGATTTTTACCAGACCTGGAGATGACTCAACGGCCCCATCAGTCGAAGTTCCTAGCCCTCCAATTCCGTCGTCTCCTTCTACACCAGAGCGCCAGATTCCAGTGTTTACTGTCCCAACTCAGTAAGGTACGAGCGGGTAAGGGTTGAGGGTCGCCCCTCTTCCCTCCCCTAAGAACCGTGCGTGACTATCTCTAATCACACGGCTCAAGCCTTACTTCAAACCAGTAGACTTGGTTTTACTACCCACATTCCGCAGGTTTCTGGTAGAGTCAGAGGTATTTTTCAGGAATGACTCAGCAGCAGCCGGAACTTCAAGTCAAAGATATCGACCATCTAGGTATAATTGCTGGATTAATCGACCAGATAGGTTGGGTCGAGGCGGT
>NZ_DATNPA010000136.1:0-10486 GCF_036703385.1 Allocoleopsis sp.
TTCCAAAGGCTGGATTGTATCCTATTGGCTCCAGCATTGCTCTCACTCCGAGGAGAGATGATATTTTGACAGAAAGACATGCAACGAAAGGTTCAGCAACTCCAACTATGCCTGCTCATGCCCCAGCGATTCTCGCCCTCGATTTTGACGGCGTTCTGTGTGACGGACTACTTGAGTATTTCCAGACGTCCTGGCGTACTTATTGCCAAATCTGGAAACCCAGCAACCAGACACCACCTGATGACTTAGCCCCCCAGTTCTACCGCTTGCGACCTGTAGTAGAAATCGGTTGGGAAATGCCTGTTTTACTAAGGGCGCTGGTGCTAGGCATCTGTGAACAAACGATTTTGCACGACTGGCCAAAGCTGGCGAAATCCCTAATTGAAACCGAAAAGTTAGACTCTGCTGATATCGGTAACAAAGTAGATGCTGTCCGGGATGAGTGGATTGCCACCGATTTAGAGAGCTGGCTGGGCTTACACCGATTCTATCCTGGTGTAATTGAGCGGCTTTCTAGAACGTTGTCCGCAATAGAGACATCCCCTGAAGAGCCAATCACCCAACTATTTATCGTTACCACAAAAGAAGGACGCTTCGTCAAGCAGCTTCTACAGCAACAATCGATTGAACTGCCTGAGGAGAGGATTATTGGCAAAGAGTGCAAATGTCCCAAACACCAAACCTTACGGCAATTGATAGAGGCGTCTCCTGGTCAAGCAGCAGCACTCTGGTTTGTAGAAGACCGACTGAAAACCTTACAATCTGTACAACAGCAATCCGACCTCACACCGGTGAAACTTTACTTAGCGGATTGGGGCTACAACACGACAGCTCAACAAGAATCTGCCCGGAATGACTCAAGAATTCAAGTGTTGTCTTTGGCAGAGTTTGCTCAGGATTTTTCAGTTTGGCCGAATTAGGTTGAAAGTTAGTAGGTTGAAGGTTATTAGGTTGAAAATTATCAGGTAATCGGAAAAAATTTCAACTTTCAGCTGTTCCCCCAAACCTTCAACTTTCAACCTTGCAACCTTTAACTGTTTTGCGCAATGTTAGATTTAACAAAACTTGCAGGGCAAATCCCTGGCATCAGTCAGCATTTAAAAGTGGAGGCGGCGGTGAGTCGCCAACGCTTGGAACTGGGTCAGAAACTGCTATTGCAGACTTTGGCACAGCAGGACGAACTGGTGAAGCGGCAACAGCAATGGCGCGATCGCATGACGTTCACGGCAGCTACACCCGTTGAACCCCTGGATACTCGCATTGACCTCAATTCCGCTCCAGAAAGTCACACCGTCTTCGCCACCGATGGGTCTCAAATTGCCCCCTCTCACCACGAAATCGCCTACTGTTATCTGATTAATGTGGGTCGGGTGATGTTGCACTACGGGCAGAGTTTGTATCCCTTGTTGGATAGCTTGCCTGAAGTATTTTACCGACCGGAAGATTTGTATGTTTCACGGCAGTGGGGCATTCGTACCGAGGAATGGATGGGGCATCGGCGCACGGTTTCAGAGGCAACCATGTTGGCAGAAATGGCGTGCCGTTGGGTGAATCCACCAGGCCCCCACTTTGATATCCCCAATCTGGCGATGGTGGATGGTTCGCTGATCTACTGGTTTTTGGAGGGGATGCCGGGGGACGCACGCGATCGCATTTTGCCCCCCATTCTAGATGCCTGGAATCAACTGCGCTCCGTTAACGTTCCCCTGTTAGGATACTTGAGTGCCTCTCGTAGCCTGGAAGCCTTAAACTTCCTGCGACTGCAAGCTTGTCCTCACCCGGCTCCCGATTGCATCACCCACTGCGCTAGCATCATTGACAAGTTACCCTGTCAGATTGTTGACCCCTTGCGTGATGCGGCATTCTGGGCAACCTTGTTAAATCCTGGACAACGTAGCCCCCTGTTTCGCAGTTCTGCCCGGATTCTAGACTTGTACGGCGATCACCGCATTTACTTCTGCTATGTCCACGTTGGCACAGAAGTGGCTCGGATTGAAGTTCCTCAATGGGTTGCCGAGAATTCGGCCTTACTGCATCAAGCCCTCAGCTTGACCCTAGCACAGGTAAACAAAGGCTTTGGTTATCCGGTTGCCCTGGCAGAGGCACACAATCAAGCCGTTGTACGAGGAGGCGATCGCGCTCGTTTCTTTGCTCTATTAGAGCAACAAATGATTCGTGCAGGCTTAAGAAATGTAGGAACTTCTTACAAGGAAGCCCGCAAGCGTGGCAGTATCAGTTGAAGATAAGCGTTAGTATCTTAGAGACGCAACGGAGTACTCTTCACTATGGCAGACGTTGTCGGAATTCTCTTTAAACGAAGCACCGTTATCAAGCAAACCACTGGTGACTCCAGCCAAGTTCCCAGCAACCAACGGCTGAATGTTCCAGTGGGCACTTTTCTGATTCTTCAGTCCTACTCAGACCCCTCTAACAACACTAATCATTACAAATTCACCCTAAAAAATCTTCAATTCAAGGGCTACAATACCTGGTATGCGTATGCTCCCGATGTCCAAGTCACTCAGCAACCGCTCCATCCTGTACAGACTCTTGGTGAGGTTGTCTCCAAACAAACCGAAAAAAATGTAGCTAAAATTCTAGTTGACAAAAAAACCGTTCCTGCACAAGGCAGTTTCCTGAAACTGGTTTTTAACGTCGATACAATTATCAAACGAAAACCCGTTGATGCTCAATTTCTCAATGACGATTCTAAACAGACAATCCCCGCAGGTACACAATTAGTTCTTGCTACTGACAAACCGGATGCTAACAATGTTGTTAAGTTTCCGATTGAGGATAGTCACGTCAAAGTTACATTCACAGACGTTGAATTTAAGGGTTTTAACAAGGATTGGTATGTCTTTATGAATCATTCAGGAATTCAACGACTCGGTTAAAGCTGGAGAGCTGATTGATACAGCACAAGTAAATATTGAATCTGTAGGGTGCGTTACACTTCGTTAACGCACCGTCTTTGTAGCAGTTTCCTCAATGCGTGCTACAAACAATTTTCTTATAACAAGTTGTTCATGAGCGATTGCGTTCGTGAAGGTGACAAGAAACACTAGAAGCTAGAATTCGATCAGCATAAGGGTTTCAGAAAGTGTTTCTTAGAAGTTGCATTCAAAGGTATAACTCTCTCTTTCTCTTACCTCGGTGCCCTCAGTACCTCTGTGGTTTGTTAAATTCTACTAAGAAGTGCAACTCATTATTATTCCCCCAAGGCATCGGGGGGTTAGGGGGTAAAAGTGTAGCACTATTTAATGAAATTGGTATTAGCTTTATAGATGACTTCTGAGGCGCGTTACCATACCCTCCTAAAAATCTGAATCTTCTTCAAGTGTCTCAATCAACAAATCCATCTGTTGCTGCCGTTCTTGTAGAAAAACCTCGCACTGACGCAGGTATTTCACAGCAGCAGCAAATTGATCAAAAACTTCAGTGAGTTCCAATTCACCAGCTTCTATCTGTCTAATAATAGTTTCGACGCGTTCAACAGTTACCTCATACTTCCAGGTATCAGGGGGAGGAGTGTCAGCTTTATTTGAACCAATGGCACCAATGGGGTCAATCATAAGAGCCTTGACAGCAGGTTGGGATTAACTTCTTACAATTTGTTTTACAATGAATTTGACACTCTTAGGGTGACAAAAAAACTAACTTCATTGCAAGAAGCACTACTTGTACGGTAGACCATGCCTACTCTACTTTAAAGCATCTCGGTAAACCTTTGCATTGAGAGACTCTCCCGTACAAAACCCTGCTGAACAGGTATCAGTCTCTGTCAAACTTGAAAGCTTCCCTTACCTCAGCGGGCTCATTGAGAGCAATTGTTTCAGGCGCGACTGCCGGATTAATACCAATTTCCTCTGGATCTAAGGTGGAGCGGTTGGTGTAGGCTAAATCCTGTGGATCGACGGTGTCTTTGAGAGCAGATTCCCCTTGAGCCCGCTCCTTTTCTGGGTTGATAGACGGTTTTTTTTCCTCAGAACTCTGATCACTCATATCGTTTGGTCTCAAACTCGCTGAATTACACATTTCAGCTTAAATGTACTTTTGGTAGGACACACACTATCAAAGGGCAGAGTTGAAGGAATGTGAAATTTCTAGATTAAAGACTACGCCTAATTGTTTGCAAGCCAAAAATAAAAACTATGCCCTCTCCTAAAAGGTGAGTCTTGACTTCTATTCTCAACAGGAGAAGCGAGCGCTCCTCATCTTAGTCGGTTAAGGGCAAGAGTTGCATAAGTGGCAACGCTCTAGAGATAAGTAGAAAAACTACCTAAGTCGATGTGTTCTCAAACAAGTCAGTCGAAAACTCAGGTAGTCGCCTGTCTCAGTAGATATTGACAAGTTAAGGCAACACCATGCTGCAAACCGAGCAAGTTTTAGGGGAGCGTTATCAACTACGGCAACAGTTGGGAAATAATGCCGGTCGTCAAACCTGGTTAGCTACAGATATCAAGGCATCTCCAGCCAAACCCGTCATTGTTAAGTTGCTGGCGTTCAGTCCTCAAATGCAGTGGGAGGAGTTCAAGCTGTTTGAGCGAGAAGCTCAAGTTCTCAAAAGTCTCAACCATCCTCGCCTTCCCAAGTATCGGGATTATTTTTCTCTAGATCGGGACATGGGCAAGGGCTTATGCTGGTTTGCTTTGGTGCAGGACTATATTCCAGGTCAATCTCTGCAACAACTGCTTGATGAGGGTAGGCGTTTTACGGAAGAGCAGGTGCGATCGCTTGCTACCCAAGTCCTCGAAATTCTAACTTACTTACATGGGTTAAATCCCCCCGTACTGCACCGAGATATCAAACCCAGCAATCTAATTTGGGGAGAAGACGAGCAAGTTTATCTAGTAGATTTTGGTGCGGTAGCTGACCCAACTGCTGTTGAGGGAGCAACATTCACAGTAGTTGGTACTGCTGGTTATGCACCGTTGGAACAGTTCTATGGAAAGGCAGTTCCCGCATCAGATTTGTATGCATTGGGAGCGACTTTAATTCATTTATTGACTGGTACAGCTCCCGCCGATTTACCTCAGAGTAATTTACGCATACAATTTCGCGATAAGGTTAGTCTCAATCCCAGTTTTCTTCGTTGGATTGAATCGCTCGTACAATCCGATTTAGACCGACGCTTTAGTTCAGCGATTCAAGCCCTTGAAGCACTTCTCAGTGGCTTTTCTCTACAAAAGAGCCATAAACCTGCTAGCAGCCGCGTTCGTCTGAAAAAGTCTCTACAGAAGCTGATTATTAAAATTCCTAGACGCCGGATATTAATTGGGAACTATGTTAAATTCATTGTGAAATTGATGCTGGTAGTGGGAGTGAGGCTATTTTTATTATTGCCAAATCTCATGGGTCTAATAATTTCCTTATGGATTATTTATGGAGTTCTGTCTGGGGAATTAGTAAAACCAGCCATAATTGCTTCTATTGTTTTAATTATTTTAATTAGATTGTCTTGGGAAAGAAATAAACAAGAAATAGCGAGTTTATTAGCGGATTTAAATGAAGTAATTGAGCAGTATTTCGGGCTTCGTTCCGTTCGGTTATTCAGACCTAAATTTGCTATTGAGCCACCCCTACTCTTGCGCTTTGGCGATAAACGTTACCGAGTGCAACCAATTTCAGACATTGAAACTATTGATCTGGTTCCCTTGGAGGGGATAGTTATCGAGACGGGAAAATATCGATACGTACTGGGCCAGGGCTTAACTGAACCTGAACGGGAATGGTTAGTGCAAGAAATTCAAGACTGGCTTTCGCAAGGGTAAAGGATGCAATTAGCGAGAGCTGGTGTTCTTAGGCGATCGCATGAGAGCGCTGCCCTTTGGGCAATCGCGCAACAACTAACAACTAATAACCAACTACCAAAAACTCACCATGCTGCACACTGAACAGATTCTACAAGAGCGTTATCAACTCAAACAACAGCTAGGAAAAAATGTCAGCCGTCAAACCTGGCTGGCTCTTGATTTAGCAGTAGAACCCAGAGAGTCTGTAATCGTCAAGTTGCTGCCATTTAGCCCACAGACGCACTGGGATGACTTAAAGTTATTCGAGCGAGAGGCTCAAGTCCTCAAACATCTCAACCATCCTCGAATTCCCCGATATCGTGATTATTTTGCCGTTGACAAGGAAGCAGGCGGCGGCTTGCCTTGGTTTGCCTTAGTACAAGACTATATTGCAGGCTCATCCTTGCAGCAGCTATTAACAGGTGGCTTGCGTTTTACACAGGCACAGGCAAAAGAAATCGCTGCCCAACTGCTGAACATCCTAGTTTATCTGCACGAGTTGAGTCCGCCAGTACTGCATCGCGATATCAAACCCAGCAACATTATCCAAGACTCGGATGGGCAAATCTATTTGGTGGATTTTGGGGCAGTTCAAGAAAAAGCTAAGGCAGAGGGAGTCACTTTCACAGTAGTCGGGACTGGGGGTTATGCCCCACCGGAACAATTGTGGGGACGCGCCGTGAGTGCAAGTGACTTGTATGCATTGGGTGCAACTGTGATTCATTTGTTAACGGGCACTTCCCCAGCTAACTTACCCCAGCACCGGATGCGCCTGCAATTTCAGGATAAAGTCACCCTTACTCCTAGTTTCGCTCACTGGCTGGAAAAGCTAACTGACCCAGCGCCAGAACGTCGCTTCTCTCAGGCGAGGCAAGCCCTCTCGGCTTTGCAAAGCGAAGATAGCACTAACCTAGGAACTACCCGAAAAGTAGGTTTTGGTCGTATCGGAGGCTTAGCGTTACTGCAATATGCGGCTGTGTTTGTTTGCATCATTGCTTTGCCTGCGTTTGCGGCTTACCGCTACATCAATGAAGGCAAGCTCAATCTTGGAGCAATGAGTCGTGCCCAGATGGCCTACTATCTAGAATGGCAAACATTTTCCGAGTCCGTTGAGCAGCTAGGTGTTGGTATTAAAAATCCCTCAGAAAACTACGAATATTCAATTGATGCCACTCCCTTTGCAGTAATTCAGTATGCAACTCCTCGCAAGAAGAAGCTCAAGGGCTACGTCGCGGTTCTCTTCCCGATAGTACAACTCGACGGTAGAATGCATTGTGAAGAGTGGATAAAAGGACTCGTTTGCGAAACACAATCTCCTGGTACGACGCGCCCTGCCGCTCCAATTGTGAGAGATAATTTCGTAAAATGCGCTCCCAATACCAAACTACTTAACGGCGACAAACCTATCCCAATTACAAAAGTGGGGTCACCAAAGCCTGAGTATTTTAACGATGATAATTGGTATGCCCTTTATGATAATACAGCATTAGCCTATAAGGCGTTGAGTTATGCTGCGGCAGGTGAGTACGACCAAGCCCTAAAAGTAGCCCACAGCATCAAAGATGACTCTAGCAAAAAGATGGCATTGGAGGCGAGCGCTCGTTATAAAAAATCACACTAAGACAGCGTCCGCAAGCCAATCCATCGCTTTTTTATTGTTGTCTAATTAACTATTAGACTCAAGCCCGCTGCGGAAAATTCCTAATATTTTTCCTACATTACTCAGAAAATACTCATTTAAGTCAATTTCAATCACTTGCCCTTCTAGTCTCATGAATTTCCAGATACTTCCCGTGGTAACAGCTCCATAAATTCTTTTCACTTCATTGCCTTTACGTTCATTAAATAACTGAGCTGCCACCATTTCAGCCATGCATTGACCTAATCCAGATTGAATATTATCATTTTTGGCTTCTACAACAGCAAACACTGGTGCTTCAATCAATAGCTGTTCCGGCGATCGGCTGATTAAAAAGTCGCAAAACCCAGTTAAGCCTTTTTCAAGGTCAACATTAAATTCTTTACCAGAGAATAAACTGATCGGCTCCGGAGATTGTTTTTTTATTTCAAATAAAATCGGTGCAATAATAAATTCAGACCGAGCTTTTTCCGTATCGATCGATAGTGCTAAAGGAACATATTCATGAAGCGTTTGAGCAAAGAAATTGCTATACTCTACCTCTGGTATATTAGAGAAAATTCCAAACCTTTCAGAAATATTTATTCCAAAATTTGTTTTGATGAGTTCTATGCTAAATTGGCTGTATGACATTTAATGTAAGCTCTCTAAATAGGGTTTAATGTTTTGTTGAGACAGAAGCAGAATAAATCTGTTACTAGTCCAGAATTTCTGTCACGTTAACTTTAACTTGACCCTCTCCTAGCTGAATCTGTAGTTCCTGTCCGGGGAATAAATTACTAGCCGATCGCGCAATCATTCCGTTTTCCATTCGCACCACCGCATAACCGCGTTTCAGAACATTCTCTGGGTCAAGGGTTGCTAGCTTTTGCCTGAGAAATTCACAATGCTGGCTAGCTTGACTTAGACGCCGTGATGTGGATTGAATTAATTGCTGACGCTTGTGTGCGATCGCTTTTTGTTCATCTCTCAGTTGTCGCTTAAGCGGTAAGCGTTGCAATCGGTCTTTGAAATGTTGCAGTTGCTTGTTGGAGGCTTGCAATACTTGATGTAGGGCGTTATTAAGAGCCTGTTGCCGCTGTTGGTGTTCGGCATAAAGCGTCGCCAGTTCAGGAACGGCTAATTCTGCTGCTGCTGTAGGTGTGTGAGCACAGACATCCGCCACCAAGTCAGCTAACGATTCATCGCGTTGATGACCAATCCCAGTGAGTACGGGAATCGAGCATTGTGCGATCGCTCTGATCACCCGTTCATCATTAAAGCAAGCCAAATCCTCTGAGGCTCCACCTCCTCGCGATACAATCACCAGTTGCGCCCTACCATCCTGCTCAACTCGCTCAATCGCTTCCACAATTGAGGCGGGGGCCAATTCTCCCTGTACCTGCGCGGGCGATAACAATACCCGCAAACCGGGATACCGATGCCGAAGTGTGCGTTGAATATCCCCCCAGGCAGCGGCTTGTGGCGAAGTAACAACGGCAACAATCTGAGGATGAGTGGGGAGCGATCGCTTCCGTTGTTGATCCAATAAACCTTCTGCCTTCAGTCGATTTCGTAACTGACGATAACGCAACGCCTGCAACCCCTCACCGGCTGGCAATGCCTGCCAAATTGTTAACTGATACTGTCCGCGTTGTGGATAAACTCGGATACTGCCTAAAATAATCAACTGCTCACCCGGTATCGGCAACTGCACCAGCTTACCGAGTTGGCTAGTCCAGACGACACACTGAATCGACGCCTTAGAATCCGGGTCTTGGAGTGTGAAAAATATTCCACTCCGATGTTGGTTCGCACTAGAGACTTCCCCGATCACCCAAACCTGCCGCAGTTGGTTATCCTGCTCTAATAATTCCTGGATGTAGTCGGTTAATCCTGTAACCGATAGAGCGGCCTCTGGTATCAGTGTTCCATTAAAATCTAAAGTCATATTTTTTACTTTTAAACTGCGGGAATTACTGAGACTCCGAAAAACCGGGAGCCGACTAAGCGATCAACCCGGTTTGACCCACATCAATGGCCTATCGTTGGCTCGCGAATCTCTCAAGTTGCTCAATTAGTAAGCAGGAGACTCAGCAAGCCAACAAAATTGGCAACCTGTATTACAGCCCCGTTGCTTGCTAAAAGATATTATATTGACCAGGTATAAAAAACCCTGATACTGGGCAGGTAAATGTGCCAAAATGACTGTAAATACAGGTTTTGAGCATCTTATAGAATGATAAACTCGCCTTCAACTCTTCCTGGCTGAGCGTTAAAATATGAGAACACTTGAACTGTAATTTCCAACACATCCTAGTCCCCCGTTGTTGAGGCATTAATGGCTACCCAAATCACAAACAGTCCCGACAAGGAAAAAGCCCTGAACTTGGTGCTAAACCAGATTGAGCGCACCTTTGGCAAAGGCTCCATTATGCGTTTGGGAGATGCCACTCGCATGAAGGTGGAGACTATCTCCACGGGCGCAATTACGTTGGATTTAGCTTTGGGCGGTGGCTTACCGAAAGGGCGCGTTATTGAAATTTATGGCCCCGAAAGTTCTGGTAAGACCACTTTAGCCTTACATGCGGTGGCAGAAGTGCAGAAAGCTGGAGGCGTTGCCGCATTTGTCGATGCTGAACATGCCCTAGACCCCACCTACTCAGCAGCTTTAGGCGTTGACATCGCCAACCTCTTGGTTTCGCAACCGGACAACGGCGAAGCTGCACTGGAAATTGTCGATCAGCTCGTGCGCTCTTCGGCTGTGGATATCGTGATTATCGACTCTGTCGCTGCTTTAGTGCCGCGTGCGGAAATTGAAGGCGAAATGGGCGATAACCAAGTTGGTTTACAGGCGCGTTTGATGAGCAAAGCGCTGCGTAAAGTCGCCGGTAACATTGGAAAATCAGGCTGTACAGTGATTTTCCTCAACCAGCTTCGACAAAAAATTGGCGTCACCTATGGTAGTCCAGAAGTGACTACAGGTGGTAATGCCCTCAAGTTCTATGCTTCGGTTCGGCTAGATATTCGTCGGATTCAAACCCTAAAGAAGGGGAGTGAAGGCGAATACGGC
>NZ_DATNPA010000137.1:0-8675 GCF_036703385.1 Allocoleopsis sp.
CCTGACTAACTTAACCCATCTGGATCTCAACTCTAATCAAATCAGCGATATCACACCCCTGTCTGGCCTGACTAACTTAACCCATCTGGATCTCAACTCTAATCAAATCAGCGATATCACACCCCTGTTTGGTCTAACTGAGCTGCATTACCTGTATCTCGACAACAACCCAATTCCCAACTTGAGTCTGCTCCAAGCCCTTCAACAGCAGTGGCGCAACCTCTCAACTGAACCCATTGTTCGTCAACAAGCAACTATTGCCGTCAAGTCAGCCTACGCCACCATCGGCTTTGCCGAACCTGAGATCACTTTTTGCAGTAGTCCATACGCGGCTCTTGTTTTATTAGGTGGATGTGAACCATTGGGAAACCCACTGACACAAGTGCTATCCGAGGCGGCAAAAAAACTGCTGAGTCAGGCACTGTGGGATTGGTGGCGCGAGCAAATGCCATTTCAATTAGGGTGGGAAATCGAGGAACAACTGGAGCAACAGTTAAAAACTGACGGCCTGAAGCTAGAGCATTACATTACCCCTGAAAAATTGGTTGAACTGATCAGCATCTTTGAATGCGGTTGTGTACTCAAGGACAAAGAACAACAAACGCTGCGGTGTCTCAAGCTAATGTTCTCCTCCTGCGGTTGGATATTTCCCTATGAGAAGGTTTGTGTGGTTTGCGATCGCCCCCGCATTTTCTCATTTGACAACCAAGAACGTCTCCATGCCGAAGGTGACCCCGCTGTGCAATTTGCCGATGGTTGGAGTATCTACGCTTATCACGGAGTAAGATTACCTGAAAAATATGGCAAAGTACATCCTACTCAGTGGCAAGCTCAATGGCTCGTATCTGAGGAAAATGCCGAACTGAGACGAGTCCTGATTCACGAAATTGGTTATGCCCGACTTGTTGAGGAATTGGAAGCGATTGAATTAGATTCTTGGCAAGAATACACGCTGATTGGAATTGATTTCGATGCGGATGAGGAGCCAATTTATCTTCTCAAAATGACTTGCCCTAGTACCGGATATATTCACACATTGCGAGTCCCACCTGATAAGAATTCAGCGCGTGAAGCAATTTCTTGGGTGAATTGGGGAGTCGATCCAGAGGAATTTTCAGTGCAAACTTGAGAGGGTCGAGGAAAGAGAGCGATCGCATATCCTACCCACAAAAACGCCCACCGATATCGGCAGGCGTTCATAGTCTATTAAGCTTCGATAATACGAAGGTACCTAAAGGCAGACAAATTACCACTTGAGCAGATTAAATTGCTCCATATCCACTGTCTCGCGGTTACGATAAATCGAAAGCACGATCGCTAAGCCCACAGCTGCCTCAGCTGCTGCTACAGTAATTACAAATACCGTAAAAACCTGACCTTTAATCTCTTGTGGATCGATGAAGTTGGAGAACCCCATTAAATTCAGGTTGACGGCATTCAGCATGAGTTCAATTGACATCAGCACTCGAACAGCATTGCGGCTAGTAATTAAGCCATAAATGCCAATACAGAACAGAGCAGCGGCTAAAAGTAAGAAGTATTGGAGTTGGAGGTGCATGAATCTTCTCAGTTATCAATGGAATTTTAACAAACCACTTTAACGCTCTCTTGGCGTTGCACTAGCAGCTGATACCAGCTCACGAGGGCGCTCTGGCAACGTTGAAGCTGTTGCCGTACCGATGTCACGAGGAATGAGTTCCTCTGGAATATAGTCCCGACGTGCCAGAATAATTGCACCTACCATTGCCATCAACAACAGAACAGACGCCAGCTCAAACGGTAATAAAAAGTCGCTGAAGAAATGCATACCAATCTTCACAACGGAATTATCACCCAGGACAGAAGCGCCTGTATAAACAGACCACGGTGTCGCCAGTACCATTGTGCTCAGAAGTACGAACAAACCGACACAAACAAGTGCGGTTGACCCTTGGCGAATCCAGCGATTAGCCATCGGAGCAAAATCCTCCCGCTTATTCACCAGCATGATGGCGAACAAGATGAGGACGTTAACCGCCCCAACATAAATCAATAATTGTGCTGCTGCCACAAAGTCAGCATTGAGCAAAAGGTATAAACCGGCAATGCTAACGAAAACACCACCCAATAAAAAAGCCGAATAGACGATGTTGGACAGTAGGACAACACCCAAAGCTGTCCCAATCATCATCACTGACAGTAGGCCAAATGAAACAATCTGAACTCCTTCCGCTAGATTCACCGTTCCCTAATCTCCTTGACTATTAATTCTAGATTTTGGATGCGAAGATTTTGGATTTTAGAATTGGGGTTAATTCTAAGGCGGCAAGGAAAGCCACACAAATAGTTCATCCAAAATCTAAAGTCGCCAATCCCCAATTAGTTGACGACTATTTCTGGGTTGTTTCTTCTTTCTTCGGTTCCATCTGCTGAGCAATTTGCTCTGGACGCAGAGCAGCGCGTTGAGACCCTGAAGGCAAATCGTGGGGGTCTAAAACACCCTTCGGCAGATAGGCGAGTTCGCGTAGAGGAGTGACCATTGGGTCTTGCGTGACTTTGTATGGTAGCCGTCCCATTGCCACGTTGTCATAGTTTAGCTCGTGGCGATCGTAGGTAGATATTTCGTACTCTTCAGTCGCCGATAAACAGTTCGTTGGGCAGTATTCGATGCAATTGGCACAGAAGATACAAACTCCGAAGTCGATGCTATAGCTCTTGAGTTTTTTCTTCTTGCTGGCTTTGTCAAAGTCGTAGTCTACGACTGGTAGGTTAATCGGACAAACCCGAACACAGACTTCGCAGGAAATACACTTATCAAACTCAAAGTGAATCCGACCGCGAAACCGCTCGGAAGGAATAAGTTTTTCGTAAGGATACTGTACTGTGATAGGACGCCGCTGCATGTGGTCAAAGGTAACGGCTAGCCCTTGACCAATGTAGCGGGCGGCTTGAACAGTTTCTTTGGCGTAGTCGCCAACTTGTTTAAGGAACTTCAGCATAGTTCTGAGTGTCTCTCTCGTTTTAAAGTCTTTGGACGGAAGAGGGTGGAAATTTAGCTGATTAGCAGGTTGAAGGTTGGAATGTTAGTAAGTGATCAGTTTGTCTCCTGAGCTTTCCAACTTTCCAACTGTTCAACTTTCCATTTTTTTATCTAACCGCCAAAGGCGAAGGGAAATGCTAATTTGAGTGCGGCAGTCAAGAGTAGATTGACCAGACCGACGGGAAGCAGGAACTTCCATCCTAAATTGAGGAGTTGGTCAATACGAACGCGGGGAACTGTCCAGCGCAGCAGAATGGCGATAAAGACTAGGAAGTATGCCTTGAGTAAGGTCATGCTAATCCCCAAAGCGGCTGTGATCACCTGCAACCAAGAACTGGTTTCATCAACACCCAGCCAATTGGCTAACTGATCGAGGGGAATAGGGGACTCCCAGCCACCTAGATAGAGAACAGCAACCAGTAGGGCAGAAAGAACCAGGTTGACGTAAGAACCGATATAAAACAGAGCAAACTTCATCCCGGCGTACTCGGTTTGATACCCGGCAACCAATTCTTCTTCCGCTTCTGGAAGGTCGAAAGGCAGTCGCTCACATTCTGCCAAAGCGGAAATCCAAAAAATGAGGAACCCCACGGGTTGACGCCAAACGTTCCAGCCCAAAATGCCGTAGCCCGATTGCTGTTCAACAATGTCAATGGTGCTAAGGCTGTTGGACATCATCACAATGGCCAGGACTGCCAGTGCTAGAGGAATTTCGTAACTAATCGACTGTGCTGCTGCCCTCAAACCACCCAGGAGGGAATACTTGTTGTTGGATGCATAGCCTGACATCAACAGACCAATCGGCTGAACGCTGGATAAGGCAATCCATAAAAATATCCCCGTCCCCACATCGGTGATGACGAGGTTCTGTCCGAAGGGCACAATCAGGTAGGACAGAAACACGGGTAAAACTACAAGGATCGGTCCGAGTGTGAAGAGCCACCGATCCGCTTTAGCAGGGACAATGTCTTCTTTAAAGACGAGCTTCAAACCATCTGCCACTGGCTGGAGTACACCCAGTGGTCCGGCATATTCGGGGCCAATTCGTTGTTGGGCAGCCGCAGAAATTTTCCGTTCTAGCCAGACGAGCACTAAGACGCCTACCGTTGCGCCGATAATCATGAGAAACATCGGTAGCGGCATCCAAATGGCTTTAGCGGCACCAGGTGGGATGCCCAAGTCCCTCAACGATTGAATAAAATTTCCTTGGAGGTCTATTCCTGGATTCATCTTTGCCGATACGTGTAATTACTGAGGCAATTCGACACAGAGAGTATCGAATACATCTATACAGTTCTTTTGTGAAGATTTTTTTAGGAGCCTCTCTGCCTAGTATATCGTTCGATGGTTATCCGCTCAGCGCAACCCCTCAGAATTTATACTTATCAGGTTGGTTAGTTTTTCTTCTTGTTTCTTATAACTAGCGCTCGTCTCTATAGCACCCATAGTAATGGTTGATACTCATCCTACTAGCATGAGCTAGTAGGATTGGGTCTTTCCAGAGGTAGGATTATGTTTTTACGGGCAAAGACAGATGATGTCTAGCGCTGTTTTATGCGAGTATTTTTCAACTCTTCAGTAAATATCTCTGAAATAGTTGAAATAAATGTTGCTTCATCCTTATATAGCAATTTCAATACAGTTAAACTAGATGGTTATCTGATACACTCTTCGCCCCTATGAGTTATGACTCATCCAACTCTTCTGGAACTTGCCAAGCAGGGAGACGAACAAGCAATTATCTCGGTGATGAATTACCTGCTGCAAGACAAAGGGATTACTGCACAAGCTGCACAGAAGGATGATTGCCTCTTAGTAGTACTCAAATCAGAGCAATTGCCTGAGAAAAAAGACTCAGTCGCCTTCATCCATAAGCTTATGGTGAAGTTAGCAGTCAAATCAATCAAGACCGTAAAAATCTACGGCAAACAGATAGGACAACCCTCTCCAGCTTGGACAGAATCTCTAGATTTAACTTATAAGACCAAGGAAGCTAAAAATCAACCTAAGCTCTCAAAATCGCCTTCGCTAGATAAGTTGAAAGCAACGGATGTGCTCGACGAAGGGCAGCAGCGCAGCGCGATCGCCCCCAGCGGCACTAGACCCAGTGCTATGAACACCAAGGCTGACCAATGGCCGAAATGGTTTCCCTATCCCAGTTCTTGGTTCCGGGCGTTTATTCTAATTCCATTAATGGCGTCTATTTTTTTTGGGAGTTTTATCTTTGCCGGTGTTTGGTCTTCTCTGCTGTTAGCGATCGCTCATAGCCAAACGGTACTGTTCTTGGCTGGGGGATTAATGCTCTTAGTGCCGACGCTTTCGCTTGCCTACGTCCATTACTTTTTCTCAATTCTCTGGAAGAAGGAAAATCTATCGAATCATTGGCTGCGATGGTTACCCTCTGGAAATAGTTTATGGCAAGGATTTTATGACACAGCTATCTTAATTATATGCCTGATAGGCAGCTTGATCATTTTAGGAGCCTTTATTCCCCAAATTCGAGGCTGTAATTCTTATGAGACAGTAGATCAAATAGCCGCCTGCCGAGAAGTCGTAAAAAGGGCTATTCAGAACTATGAAGATAAATATCATCTCAATGAAATTGAATTAGCCATTTGGGTAATACTTCCAGCCTATCTCTACCAAGCTGAGTATCTAATCCGTCACCGCCTTTTCCCCAATCAAAACGTTGCTTACTGGAATCATCGCTCTGGGCGAAGGGGAGTTCAGGTTGAGAAGACAGATGTAGAACGCGACAGTCAGGGTGGCGAGATCGAGTTGAATCAGGCAAAGAAGGGCAGGGTAGAGTTCTCCAAGACAATACAACCGTCCCCGTCGCATCAGCGAAAGCCTCAAAAATTAGCTAAAAAATTGCTAACAATTCTCTTGATTCCCTTGGTTGCTATAGGGATTTACTGGTTTTCAAGATGGTCAACGCTAGAAGAAACTATACCGCAACCCGTAGCTTCTCAAACTCCAATTTTAGCCTCACCCCAACTTCCATCTGTTACTCCCTCGTCCGTTCCTTCTGTTAGTTCTGAATCGCCTGCGTCCTCGCAGCAGACTGACCCATTCCAAAAGGCCATCAACAAGGCGATGAGTGCGGCTACACTTACCCAATCAGCGACATTGAAGGATGACTGGAATTTAGTGGCGAGTGAATGGCAAGAAGCGATCGCACTCATGAAAGCTGTACCCTCTTCCCATTCCCAATATACCGTAGCGCAGCAAAAGGCAATTGAGTACCAGCGCAATTTAGACTACGCACAGAAAAATGCTGATAAGACTCAGTAAGACGATTCTAGAAGATTAAAAGGCAATCGCTCCATCTTTTTTCATTTACTCAAATTATGGTAAATTTCGGTTTGAACTCTGCCTCAGTTTTAGGACTTCTCGATATCATCCTAGCTATCGCCTACTTCGCTGTGTCTATTGCCATACCCGTAGCTACAGGAAGAGAATTGGGCGGTATCGGAATATTCCTTTACATAATTCAGGCATTTATTGCTCCTATAGTTTTGTTGTTTGTTGGCTTTCTTTTTATCTTCCACGGATGGCGACTAGACCCAATATTGCAGTTTGGCTGTTTCCTGTTTCATCTGTTGCTGATATACCTGGGAGTTAAGGATATCATCCTCTTTAAGATGCTTCTTAGAAGAAATCGGAGATAGCTTAAAAAGGGGAAAAAGATTAGTCTGCTTGCAACTACTTGGGAAAACGGGATTACTAGCGAGCGCTCCTCTTTTCACCCCCCATTAATCAGAGACGATAACCAACAGCAGAATGCTAAGCTCACGCCTCTGATTTCATCTCAACGTTCCCAGCCTCGCCTCTAGCGTTGTTCGATGGGATGGTAATCAACACTGTGGACACCCGTGTAAATTTGAGTAGGTCGGAAAATGCGGTTTTCCTCTAGCTGCTCTTTCCAGTGAGCCAGCCAACCTGCCACCCGCGCGATCGCAAAAATGGGTGTAAACAGATCAGTAGGAATCCCCAATTTTCGGTAAACTAAACCGGAATAAAAATCTACGTTGGCGTAAATCCCTTTATGACCCAGCTTTTCCTCGACTGCCTGTTCTAATGCAACCGCAATATCATAGTACTTATCGTGACCAAACTTCTCAAAGAGTTGCTCTGCTAAGTTTTGCAGAATCGTCGCTCGTGGGTCTTTCACTTTATAGACACGGTGACCAAAACCCATAATTTTCGCCTTACGCTGGACGCAATCCTCTACATAGGAGCGGACATTGTCCACCGAGCCAATTTCTTCCAACATGGTGATCACTTCTTCATTCGCTCCACCATGCAAAGGACCGGCTAGAGTCCCCACGGCTGAAGCCACCACAGCATAGGGGTCAGTCAACGTCGATGCAGTAACCATTGCCGAGAATGTGGATGCATTCATCGTGTGTTCGGCATGAAGCGTCAAGCAAACATCGAAAATCCGCGCCGCTAAAGGATCGGGTTTTTGCTCATTGAGCATGTACAAGAAGTTGGCCGAGTAGTCCAAGTCATCATTCGGCTGAACAGGATCGTTGCCTTTACGCATTTGCTTAAAGGCTGCTACCATCGTCGGAATTTTTGCCAACAAGCGTACCACCGCCTCCCTAATGTAATCAGGGTTATCTAGCGCTCGTTTTGAATAAAAAAGACCGAGTGCCGCCGCCGAAGCTTGCAGCGCATCCATCGGGTGACCGGTTTCCGGGAAACACTTCATCATGTCCCTAATCCGGTATTTGATGCGCCGACGGTGGCGAATTTCATATTCAAAGGCGTCGAGTTCTTCCTTGGTCGGCAGCTCACCCCAAATCAGCAGATACGATGTTTCCAGGAATGTACTCTTTGACGCGAGTTCTTCAATGCGAATACCACGATACTCCAGTATTCCCTTTTGTCCATCGACATAGCTAATACTGGATTGAGCAACGGGAATACCTTCTAGACCTGGTCTATATTCGCAGACTGTCATCTTACTATCGAATGAGTTTGAAATGTTCTCAGGCTAACTTACCAGAAACTTCTATATTAGTCGCTTGTATTACAAAATTTATTAAATCCTTGTTAACTCAAGCATCGGTAAGTCCCCTTGTGTAGTGTAGCGTTCCTTTGGTATTGTCGAAGCCCCTTGTGTAGCACGGCGAAACTAGGGGTCGTTCACACTAACCACTTAGGCGAGCTCAACAAGAACAGTTCACTTTGACCGATGGGGGACTTGGTGTCTGGTATGTTTATCCCGATAATTCCAGCTTTTTTGAGAACTAGTTTTTCTTTGGCCTCACCCCACACTAAGGTTTCTGCCCAGTTACCTAAATCGGGTTGATGACCAACTAACGCTAAGGATTTATCCCTAGCCTCTTGCTGCCACCGTTGTTCTAGCCAACCGAGCCAGACATAGATATCACCATCCGGAGCTAGAGCCGCAAATTCTTCAACATGGGAAGCCAGACCAGCCTCTTGGAGAATGGTAGCGGTTTCTCGTGCCCGTACCAAAGGACTGGTCAAAATTAGGTCAAATCGTAGACCCCGCTCATGGAGTTGTTTGGCTACTTTAGCCGTTTTCTGACGCCCCTTGTCGGTCAGCGGACGTTCTTTATCCTTGGCGTAATTCTCCCTTAGAGCTGCGATGCCGTGGCGAATCAAATACAGTTCCATAAAG